>CAZULU010000125.1:0-1516 GCA_964621585.1 uncultured Pseudomonadales bacterium | reverse complement strand
ATTGGTGGCTTAGCAAGCTTATTCTCCTCTCAAAGATTGTTGAAGTACTAAACAAATAGTCTTTGTTTCAGACGAAAACACACCAGTAACACGTACATCTTACATCCTACTTCTTACATCCATCGACAAAATCTGGTACTCTTAGTACCATGTTTCCGCATAGTACTTAATGTTGTCATGATAAAACACCGTCACATTTCTCTGCTCATCGCGTTTTTTGTCACTATCAGTGTTTGGCATCCTTCTACTGTATTAGATACGCTATCTATAATTCCTCAAGCCCTTGCCCAAGCCACTCCAACTCCCACTCCCACACCAAAACCAGATGATGATTTAACAGAAGAGGAAAAAGACGAACTCTCTGAAAAACAAAGCAAGGTGGAAGAACTGCGCCAAAAATTAAAAGAAATCGAAGGTCAAAAGATTTCATTATCCAGCACTATTCAATACATCAATACTAAAATCAGCCTCCAACAAGCGGAAATTGATAAAACTCAGTCAGAACTTAATACACTAGAAAAACAACTCAAAGATCTGTCTACTCGTATTAGTGGTTTAGAGCAATCCCTTGACGTACTGTCAGATACCTTGATCACTCGTGTCAATGACACCTATAAACAAAGTCAAACTAATCCGGTTCATTTACTTCTGATTTCCAACGGCATGAGCGACTTCTTCACTAAATACCGCTATATGCAAATTGCTCAAGCCCATACTCGTGAAGTCATGGAACAAGCTGAATCACAAAAAATGAATTTTGATATCCAAAAGCAACTGAAAGAAGAAAAACAAGAAGAAGTTGAACAAAAACGTACCCAGTTGCAGTCACAAAAAAATCAACTCACCGCTGAGAGAGCTGGTCAACAAAAATTGTTAGAGGCTACTCGTAATGATGAAGCTAAATATATGGAAGAGTTAGCAAGAGCTCAGGCAGAATATGATGCAATTCAAGGAATAATTGCAGGAAAAGGTCAAGAAGTTAAAGTTGGAAGAATATCTAAAGGGGAAAGAATAGCTAGCATAATTTCCGGCCGTTCACCTTGTTCGAGTGGAACACATCTGCATTTTGAAGTCGTACTGGGCGGAACAAGGCGTGATCCTGCAAGTTACCTAAAGTCTATTTCTCCGGTGTGGAACAATTCACCAGATGGAGCATTTTCATTCAATGGTGATTGGGAATGGCCGCTCAATGATCCAGCCAAAATTAATCAAGGATATGGTATGACCTGGTATGCAAGACCTGGAGGTTACTCCAGAAATGGAGCATATGGTGGTGCCCCACATACTGGGATTGATATAGCTAGTAAAACACCTAATGACCTAACTGTAAAAGCTGTAGAAAACGGAGAGCTTTATAGAGGAATATATAAAGGAATATGTAATTTAGTTAATGGCAGTAGAGACCTAAAATACGTTCGTGTTATTCATGATGACGGAGCAAGTAGCTACTATCTTCACGTAAATTATTGATTCGAAAAGGTTCTCTTTCTTCTATCCCCACGCCAAGGTAAATACG
>CAZULU010000124.1:0-1524 GCA_964621585.1 uncultured Pseudomonadales bacterium | reverse complement strand
TGTAAGTTTCCCATTACCTCAGATACAAATACGACCGCTCTGTGGCCCTTCAGAAGAACTAGTAGCGGTTGCTGAATAATTACAGTTTATTTACTTACGACGTTGACCACAGTTTTACCAAGTCGTTTGGAAAAGTTGACAACTCCATCCATCATGGCAAAGATAGTAAAATCTCGACCTAATCCGACACCTTTACCTGGTTTGTAGGTAGTGCCTTTTTGGCGAACGATGATTTGACCAGTTTTGATAATTTGTCCACCAGATTTTTTAAGACCAAGGCGTTTGCCAGGTCTCTGATGATGTTGGCGTACTGCACCACCTGATTTAACTTTAGACATATGTTCTTAGTTGTTGGTAGTTGGTTGTAGGTTGTTGACAACTCTATGAACCCTATTCAAAACAACTCTCCATTACTGTTTATATTTCAATTTATAGATCGCACGTTGAACAGTGGTTTGAGGCCGACTATACAACAACGGACCGGAAACGACATTGTAGCCAAGAGTCTTAGATTTGTCAATGATGCTCTCGAGGGAATACGTGGTTTTACGGTCATTGACGAGTGGAGTAACGATTACAATCTCTCCTCCATCTTGAAGTATCTTCGTCCAGTTTTTGAGACAGCCCCAATACATTTTTTCTAATCCTTTAAAAATATTGGGAAGTTCTCGAGAATTTGGCTTCGGCTTACCCAAGAAAGGTTCCGTGACAATCGCATCAACTTTTTGGCCTAACTGAGAAATATTTACAGTTGCTGCGTCTGCAATAAAAAGCGTGTAGTTCTCAGGCTGATTGTATTTTTGGCTAAACCAGTGCATATTAGCAGCAGAATCTTGAACGGCTTCTGGAGAAAGATCCGAACCAATCACTTGCCACCCTGTCATCATGCCTTCCATCAGTACGGTCCCTGAACCACAAAATGGATCCAGAAGGCGTTTAGTTGAAGCATTTTGAATATCTGAAGATACAAAATTAGTCATCATTCTTGCGAGTTTCGGTGGCAACATACCCCGTTTGGGATCGCGCTGTGGTTTCTGACGATCTCGAATAGTCCAATCATCGATATCTTGAACCCAAATAGTTCGTGCAAGGACAGTTTGGTTTTCTTGGTACACTACGGTAATTTCTTCTACATTTTGGTGCAAAAGGACAGAAGCGGATAACCCAGAAGCTGTCGAGTCAATAAAACGTGACGAGACATTGCGTTCTTTTAACTTGTTCTTGATATTTTGGAGACTGATAACTCGCTGTTGATTTGGTCTATTGATTTCATGAACTGAAAAGGTTGGACGGGTTTTAGTTGCCAAAAACGTTGTAATTCGATCAATAATTTGCTCTTGAGTTGCATTGTCAATCACTTCTACTTGCTCTAAGGCTTTAATAACTCCGCCCGACGCTTGGAGTTTCTCCAATAACTCTGCTTGTTCAACATCAAGTTGTACAATTTCAGAAGTCAAAGAAGCGAGTGTTTTGCCTGGCAAAAGATTCTCGATTTCAGCGAGAGAAAGATCTACTAAACGGCCA
>CAZULU010000123.1:0-1604 GCA_964621585.1 uncultured Pseudomonadales bacterium | reverse complement strand
AAGAGCAAACTCCTAGACGAATGTAAATTTTTTATGTAATATGAAACACATTGACGGAAAAAAGGTCATATGTTAATATGAAAGTGTTTTCATTAAAGCTATAGGAAAAATAATGAATAATGGAAAAAAAGTCCCAACAATATTTGATGTTGCGAAAAGTTCTGGTGTCAGCATTTCCACCGTATCCAGGGTGATAAATACCCCTGAAAAAGTAAATATTAATACTCGGCAAAGAGTTTATGATGCAATTGATAGATTAGGTTTTGTTCCTCAGGCTGAAGCGCGGGCAAGAGCTTTACGGCAGAATGGCCGAATTGGTGTAATCACCCCATTTTTCACAGCACCCTCATTTGTCCAGAGGTTAAGAGGGATTGCAGGTTCATTATCTAAAGAAAACTACGATCTGGTTATCTATACAGTCGATTCCAATAATCGTCTACAAAGTTATCTTACAACAATACCACTTACTGGCAACCTTGATGGTCTTGTAATACTGTCTCTTCCAGTTTTAGATGCTGATGTAAATCGTCTTGTCGAGCATCAACTCCCAACAGTTTTGATTGAATTTCCCCATCCCCTATTAAATAGCGTGGAAATTAATGATGTCGAAGGTGGGAGATTAGCCACTGAATACTTAATAAAAAAAGGACATCAAAGGATCGCTTTTCTTGGGGATACTGACTTGCCGGAATATTCAATACATCCAGTTAATTTGCGATTAAAAGGATTTAGGCAAGCTCTTAAAGCTGCAAATCTTGAAGTTCCCAAAGAATTCGTTCGCCTTGCACCTTATGACCAGGAACAGGCGCGAATTGTAGCCAAAGAATTACTGGATACTCCCAACCCACCCACTGCTGTTTTTGCGGCAACCGACTATCAGGCTTTAGGTGTGTTAAAGGCTGCTCGACAACTTGGCGTGAAAGTTCCGGATCGGTTAGCCGTGATTGGGTTTGACGATCTTGATATGGCTGAGTATGAAGATCTTACTACTGTTCGACAACATCTTGATGAGTCCGGTCGAATAGCTATTGAAATATTACTCGCACACATCATTGATACTACACGTCCAATTCAACATGTAACGCTACCGCTTAAAGTTATAGAAAGATTATCCGCTTAATTATTGCTTGTTGTAAATAAAGTGGTTTTATGTTATTCTAATTATGAAAGTGTTTTCATGCAAACATTTTACTATTTTGTTGTATACAAAACTTTCCTTTATGTTACGGGAACTCAACTCCTGTTACAAATAATCAAAAAACAATTAGGCAACCTTAAGTTTGCTGCGGCAACAGACGGTAATCATGGGATGGGGATTGCCTGGGCTTCAAAACAATTAGGCTTCGAATCTATTATTTACGTTCACAAAAACACAACTCAAGCAAGGATTGATGCAATAAAGAACAATGGAGCCGAGGTTGTAATTGTAGATGGCACCTATGATGAAGCGGTTAAAAAGATATTTCGTGATTCTAAAAAGAATGGATGGCAAGTACTTTCAGATACTTCATGGAAAGGTTATGAAGATATCCCCAAATGGGTGATGCAAGGTTACACAACAATGCTGTCTGAAAGTCAAGAGCAGTTTGCTGCCCTTGGCATTG
>CAZULU010000122.1:0-1691 GCA_964621585.1 uncultured Pseudomonadales bacterium | reverse complement strand
AAAAATAATGAAAGGATCTATGATGCACTTAAATTCCAATCCAATTAGTACGGATGAAGATTTGTATAATGTGAATATCCAGCCGGTGGCGATAATCACCAATGTTTATCTTCAGGAGTATGTAGCCAAACGCTACCGTACAAAATTAACACCTGATGAGCTAGACATGTTTAAACATATGTTTGATATGGCAGCCAGCACTCATGAACAGCAATTTTCGTCTTTACTTGATAAAGCACTGGAAGATTTATTTGAAATTAGAAAAAAATCAAAATGATTGTTGCACTGTATGCCCGAGTTTCGACACTTCGTCAAGAAAATGAAGAGACGATAGGCACCCAAATTCTAGCGGTAAAAAAGTTTGCCCAAGACAATGGCCACACCATCGTGAAGGAATATCTTGACGATGGGTGGTCAGGGACTTTAGCTCAACGACCTGCATTGGATGCTTTACGGTTAGATGCAGGGAAAGGTGTATGGCAGGCCGTCATCTCCTATGATCCTGATCGAATAGCCCGTGACTACATCCTTCAAGGGCTAGTCGTGAGAGAGCTAGAGGCCAAAGATGTTCAAGTTTTATTTGTGACGATGCCACCAATTGCCAATAATCAGGATCGGTTACTGTTTGGTGTGAAGGCGGTCTTTGCAGATTATGAGCGGTTGAATAACGCTGAGAAATTCCGCCTGGGTAAGTTGAGAAGGGCGACCGAAGGAAAGATTGTCACGAGTGATGCCCCATATGGATATCGATACCTACCAAAAGGACCCAATTCGGTGGGAGAGCTTGAGATTGAGCCAATGGAAGCTGAGACCGTAAAACAGATCTTTGAATGGGTTGGCAAAGAAGGACTGAGCATTCGCAAAGTGATTAGCAGGCTCCAAGAACTGCAGATTCCACCCCGGAAAAGTAAACGCTTGGTGTGGTCCAGCAGCACATTGACTCGGCTTTTGAGAAACACGACATACATCGGTAAGGCTTTTTATTTGAAGTCCTATGGAGTTGAGCCAGTTCGGCCTCAAAAGACCACACAATATAAGCGGATTAAGAAAACCAGTCGGAGATCTCGAAATAGAGAAGACTGGATTGAAATTCCAGTAGTGAGTTTGATAGACAAGTCACTTTTTCAAGAAGTTCAACGCAGGCTCGATCAGCGAAATGCCTTCAACCCGAGAAATAAAAAGAATCAGTATCTTTTGGGCGGCATGATTCAGTGTAGCTGTGGCTCGACTAGAGCTGGTGAAGGTCCCATGCAAGGCAAGCATTTATATTACCGATGCTCAGATCGTGTAAATAAGTTTCCACTCAAGCGAACCTGTTTTCAAAAGGGGGTAAACGCCAGAGTTGCCGATGCCCTGGTGTGGGATAAGATCCATGCACTCATTACAGACAAAGAACTGATTAAAAAACAGGCTGAGAGATGGTTCGATAAACGCCTAGACACTATTGGCGATCAAACGGGAAGCTCTGACGCAATGCACAAGGAGCTCAAAAAGATCACCGATGAAATGGCCCGTTATGTAAAAGCTTTCGGGGCAGGACTCATTGAGGAAAGGGATTTCGAGGCTGTTTTTGCTCCATTGCGGCAAAAAAGGCAGTCACTAGAGAACCAAATTGCAACATTAGAACAAAATAAATCAAATTGTGACACAATACTGCCTCAAGAAAACGAGCTTGAATCCTTTGTTTTAGA
>CAZULU010000121.1:0-1694 GCA_964621585.1 uncultured Pseudomonadales bacterium | reverse complement strand
GTCCATCCCCTACAATGATCAACTTTTGCTGAGATTTCGCACAAGCACGCACTGCCAGGTCAATATTTTTATAATCTACTAGTCTTGAGACAACTAAAAAATGGTTATTAACTCTCTCTGTAGATGTGGTTTGTTTAGAAAGGCTAATAGCCTGAAATGGCGGATAAATTACAGGTTCACGTGTGCATTGATAGTATTTCTCTGCTCTGTTGTTTACTAATCGAGAAATTGGAATAATAATATCTGGCCGTTGTGAGGCAATATAATCCCAGCTTCTAAGAAGTGAAAAAAAAGAAGATTTAATGCGTGAAAATAATCCGTTTGCATAATCGAGGTGATGGCTCCATAAGTAACGAGTGGGTGTTAGTAAGTAACAGACATGTAATGTATGAGCAGAAGTAATAATACCCTTAGCTTCGGCACTAGTTACCGAAATAACTACATCAAACTCACTGAAATCAAAGCTTTCAAAAGCTAGTGGCATGAGTGGTACAAAGAATCGATGATTTCTTTTTGCAAAAGGTAGTTGTTGAAGGAAAGAAGTGCGGACTGACCAATCTTTTACCCACGGAACTGTTTCCGCACAGAATACTGATGTATAGAGTGGGGCTTCTGGAAAGATTTCGTGAAGTACTGATAGTACATATTCTGCTCCACCATATTTTGTATTTACGCGATCGTAGACAATGGCAACCTTGGGTTTTCTTTGCTGCAAGCTTTTTTGCATGCCTATATTGTAGCTCATGAATACTCTATTCTTTGGTTATCTTTAAGCAACTGCATCTCCATCGTTTTTTAGTCGTGGACTACTTTGATTTGGAGAAGAAGTTACCAAAAATAATTTTTGCTATGTGAGAGAAAACGTACACGCCTATAAGCTGAAATACCATCAATGCTAATACAGTAAGTGCTGATACAAACCAAAATTGTTCGGGGAATAATCGAATAAGCAGGTCACTTTCGGAAAATTGCCATGTACCTGGCTGAAAAAGAGCCATGTGAAATACTGTGAAAAGGGTGTCCCAGAACCAGAATATGAGAATAGCAACACAACTTAGGATGCCTGTGGTAGCAAAAAGCGAATGTCTCACTAGTTGCTGAAGTTTTTGAATACTTTTAATCTCTTGGCTTACTAAATAGCCAACTCCACTGAATATCAATCCATAGGTAACTAAAAATAGTTTTAGAATGTTTTTCACATCAATCATGTGTGCGATTTCACGATTGTTCATGTCCAAACTAGAAAGAATATATTCTTGATTATTTCCAGGATAGAGACTTGAAAGTGTCAGTACTGCATGAGCGCTTTGCTCTTGCCTACTTAAACCATATGGGTCAGTCGAAATGATTGAAGTCGAGTAGATTATTCGGAGGTAAAGCGGTGAGAGCAATAGCAATACTGCATTGCCACAGCACCACAGACTAAGCAAGACGCCACTTAATACATAAGTTACTTGATTATTTCTCATGAAGAATAGAAAGATACTGTGTGAGTGTTTCTTGGGCCATGACATCCCATCGGTATTGTTGTGCGACTTCTCGTCCCTTTTTCACCATGATTTTCACAGTATCTTTATCATTGAGTTGTTTGACTTTACTCACAAAATCACTACTAGATGATGGATTAAAGAACAGGGCCGCTGATTGATACACTTCTTTAAATATGGGAATATCGGAAGCAATAACAGGGACTT
>CAZULU010000120.1:0-1743 GCA_964621585.1 uncultured Pseudomonadales bacterium | reverse complement strand
AGAGCAAGCCAAAGACGTGAAAATCTTCGCTTAGTTCAATACCAGCGTGGTTATCCCGATAAAAGAGGTCATGCTCTGCGCCGGGTTGCTCTTGCCCAGAAACATACGGGTCAAAGTACACATTCTGTTTTGCATCAGTTGCAACCCGCCCATTTCCAAAAAACTCGATAATATCGATCTCTGCACCACTTTGTCCCGGATCGCCCATAATCTGCCCATAGGTTTCCGACTGGAGCCAAAACGCCCCATGATGACCTTGAAGCGTCTGAAAGCGAATACGAGTCTCAAAGTAGCCATACTGAAATTGAGGAATTGAGCGAATCATTCCAGTCAGAAATTGCCCATCCTCATATCTGGTTGCCAGATGAAGCAACCCATCACAAGGTTGATACACAGAACTGTGTGAGGCAATACCCGCCCCATATTTATGACCTTCACTGTAACGGTGCCGCCAGCGAGCAGCATCTAGCCCTTGTGTTTCAAAGTCATCAAAAAATACAAGTCGATACCCATCTGGTACATAAGGCGATGGGGGAGGTGGTTGTTGAGGTTCAGGGAAAAGAGTTTGCCAGACCCATACCCCAACAACACCGAAGATACATAGCACTACAAACACATAAAACATTCTTGCGTTCAACGAAAAATCCTTTCAATTGCTGAAATAGCAGAGCTATCAAACGACTGCCAATAAAAGACCAGAAACTGAATAATATAGGCTAAAGCCAATTACACCCCATATCGAGAACGCCTAATTATATAATTTTTAGCTTGATGCTCTCTCGAGAAATCGCTATGTCGCACAACATTTCTAATGCGACGTAGTTTTTATCTTATCAAGCTTAGTAAGTTGAGAAGTTGACGTAGAGTACCCCACATGATGTAATATTTATCTATGCGATCAAACAGCATCAACACCTCATGCTTCAGTTACTCACCTTTCCATGATAGTTTCATGTTTCAAACATGGACATGAGTAAGATGAAGTATAAGGAGTGAGATGAAAAAATTCCTCAAGTGGGGTGGTATAGCCCTAGTTGTGTTACTGATCATAGGGGCTGTTTCTGGTTCCGGTGAAAGTAGTACAAGCTCTTCATCATCTACCACGTCTAGCGATGCTTCCTCTAAGGTATCTGAGCAAAAAATTGAATCGGTAGAAGATCCCAACCCTAATTTTTCTGATGGAACTCATGAAGTCGGCAAAGATATTGAACCAGGCACATATAGAACACGTGCAGGCAAATCAGGATGTTACTATGCGAGGCTGAGTGGATTTAGCAATGAATTTAGTGACATTCTCTCAAATGACAATACTGATGCCCCTACTGTAGTTACAATTGAAGCTACAGATAAAGGCTTCAAATCTACTCGCTGTGGGACTTGGACTCAAGACTTATCGCAAATCACAGAAAGCAAAACATCTTTTGGTGATGGAGTTTATATTGTAGGCACTGATATTGAGCCAGGTCAGTACAAAAACAGCGGGCAATCAGGATGTTACTATGCAAGGTTAAGCGGCTTTCGCGGCGACTTTGGAGACATCATCTCAAATGAGAACTCGAATGATGTGTCAATTGTAAACATCGCAGCTACAGACAAAGGCTTCAAATCTACTCGCTGTGGGACTTGGGTAAAACAATAGTATCTGAAGGAGGAGAGCACTCCTTTTATTGGTGCTTTCCTCCTTAATCCTGTTTGTTTCGATATTCACTGATTAAATTGAGTAAATCAGTTAAAATATAGAGG
>CAZULU010000119.1:0-1772 GCA_964621585.1 uncultured Pseudomonadales bacterium | reverse complement strand
CGTAACAGACGCAATTAAGGTATTGATAAGAATAAGATAAAATGCACGTGTCATAAAAAAGAATTGCTCAATCGGAAATTTTTAAAAAAAACCCAACTATATCATTTACCTTTATGTGTTCTATTCGCCTCACGCTTGCTTTCAGCGGAAGCACATAAGAAGCTGTTTTTTTATCAGGAAAGATCGACGTTTTCCAACTGGTTTTGCCTACCGATACAGTGACAGGTAACGACCCCCACCCTCGCTTAGCATGAGCAAACATCTGATCAATATCTTTCGTAACTGCTTCTGGAATGGTAATAAAGTGCCATGCAATGGGCCCTTCATACAGCCATACCGTAGCTAAAACTTCATATATTTTGGTCATGAATGCAGTAAACTTTTTGCGTTCGTGAGGATTGCTTGCTTTCCTTCTTCGTCATCGACACTTAATAGAGAAACCTGCAGTAATTCTGTTTCACCTTCTTTACCTTGAACTTTTTTTCCATTTGTACCAGCCCAATTATTAATGAGCTCAGGCACTTGTTGAAAAAAAAGTTGACGCGCAGCAAATGATGTACCTGCATCAGCAACTACATCTGGATCGTTGAACAAACTGGGATCATAAATAACAGCTACATCAATATCAGATTGCTCATGAGCCTGACCAGTTGCTACAGAGCCAAATATAATAACATCAGATATTTTCAAACTTTCTAATTGTGCTTTATTCGCTTTTACTTCTTTGCCCAGCTGTTTCACAATTGCATCTCTATCAATGTGAACTTCCCCCTCATGAACATAACTTGTTGTATCAGACTCTCCCATATCACTCCTTTTTTATAACTAGTGTAGAGGTAGTATACCTGATTCGGTTAAATCAAGATCTGTAAAGATGTGGTCTTTTCAACCCTGATATGCTTGTTCTAATTTCTCTACTTCAATCTTCTTCATCTGTAGCATCGCTTCCATCACTCGGCCTGACTTTTCTTTATTGGGATCACTCATCAACTTCTCCAACTGCTTCGGGATAATTTGCCAAGACACCCCAAACTTATCTTTCAACCACCCACACTGCTCTGCTTCTGGCACTGCAGATAGTGCTTGCCAATAGTGGTCCACTTCTTGTTGATTTTCACAATCGACATAGAGAGAAATGGCCTCGGTAAAACCAAATAAGTGTTCTTGACTACTATCCATGGCAGTGAACCGTTGACTACAAAGCGTGAGTTCACCATACATAATTGAATGTTCTTTTTCCCCCATCTCAGTCGGGTATGGAACTGTCATCATTTTCTGAGAATCTGGAAAGATGGTAGTATAATAGTCCATTGCTTCTGAGGCACGTCCTGCCATATCTTGAACAAATAGGAACGATGGGATAATCTTTTGCTCTGAGTCAGAGAGTGTGATTTGCCAGGAAACACCATACTTATCTTCAAGCCATCCATATTTCTCACTAAAGTCATATTTTTGTAATGGCATTAACTCTTTTCCATCTCGGGATAAAACATCCCACAACCGTTGAACTTCATGCTCTGCCATACAATTGATAAAAAATGAAATGGCTGGAGTTTTCTTAAAAATTGGCCCACCATCGAGTGCTTTGAAATGATAACCAGCTAAGGAAAAGGTGGCATGAAGAATTTTGTTTTCCATTCCTTTTATATGTTCATCATCAACATTATCTGGATACCTATGCATCGAAATAATTTCTGATTTTTCTCCATCAACAATGGCATTAAAGGTATCAACATAAAAATTGATAGCTTCCTCCGCATTGTTATCAAACC
>CAZULU010000118.1:0-1904 GCA_964621585.1 uncultured Pseudomonadales bacterium | reverse complement strand
ATATTGCGAAAAAAGTTGAGCAAGCTTTGGAAAATGGTATTACACCAATTGTGTGCGTGGATCAGGGCGAAATTGCTGAGCAAGCGAATGCTATTGAACAGTCACTTCATTCCAAATTAATCGTGGCATACGAACCACACGAATACATTGGAACAGGTAATATTCAAGCTGTTTCGGAAGTGTTATCCGAAATCAAAGAAATCAACGCTGCTTTTGGTAATATTCCAGTCTTATATGGAGCCAGTGTAAACCCGGAAACAATGGGTGAGTTGGTGGCACATCAAGCAATAGCAGGCTTTTTAGTGGGGACGGCAAGTCTGGATGCCACGGATTTTGCCGAAATGGTAATGTAGTGTATTTGTGTGTGTGTTAAATTCTACGAATCTCTGGTATCTAATCCCCAGTCTCTAGATGCTAGTGCCTAGTTTCATGTCCTATGTTATACTTCCGCTTATGAAAACTCTCCGCTTAACGAACGTCAAAGATAAAAATGTATTGGTCCGACTCGATTTGGACTTACCTCTGGTCGATGGTGCATATGATACTACTCGTTTAGAACACGGTTTACCTTCTCTCGTTTACTTATTTAAAAATGAGGCAAAGCACGTCAAAGTTATTTCCCATCTCGGACGTCCAGATGGAAAAGTAGTGAAAAAGTACGTCATAAAACCTGTTGCAGAATTACTTTATGAGCTACTTTTGAAAGACAAAGCTTTTAAAAAAATATCACAAGATGACTTAAAGAACTGGTTAGAAGTTGGTGAAAATCTGCGTTTCGACCCCCGTGAAGAAGAAGAAAACGATAAGTTTGCAAAAGAACTCGCCAAGGGGTTTGATTTATATGTGTTTGATGCTTTTGCTGTTTCCCATCGTCGCCATACTTCAGTCACTCGCATTCCTGAATACTTGCCAACATGTACTGGTATTCAGTGCTATAAGGAAATCTCTACGCTCAAAAAATTACTGCGAAATCCCAAGCTTCCATTTGTGTTTATTTTGGGGGGTGGAAAACCTGAAACAAAGATGCCATATATTGAGCCAATTAGTGAAAAAGTAAACGTTGTCATGATAGGTGGAAAAATTGCAAAAGAAATGAATTATGAGCAGTTTCCCAACCGTAAACTTATTATTGGAGAACTTAGAGAAGACGGATTAGACTTGTCTAGTGATGCAATAGAACAGTTTGAGCGTTTTATCACTCAAGCAGAAACAATTGTGTGGAACGGTCCAATGGGTAAATACGAAGATGAGGCAGCTCGTCGTGGAACGAAAGTGATTGCTGAAACGATTGCACGCACCAAAGCATTTAAGGTAATTGGAGGTGGAGATACAGAGGCTGCTGTGACTGCATTAGGAATAGACCAAGAAAAAGCATTTTCGCACGTCAGTACCGGAGGTGGTGCGATGCTAGAATACTTAGCTAAAGGGACCTTGCCTTTCCTTGAGGCGCTTAAACACTCTCAGATGGAGTTTTAACTCAACCAAAGTCTCCTTTACAGTTGAGTTTTTTGATGATACAACTGTTGTACGGTGTATCTTTCTTCAATATACCAAGCTTTTTTTATTTCAATAAAGCATTTTTTCTTTATTTTTTCTTCTAGTTTGTTATTGCTTTTTGTGTCATTACTTTTTCTTGTACGAAGGAGGAGGTATGGGAACTTGGCTTGAGAAAGTTGGAATTAGTTCAAAAGGAAGATCAGCAAGGCGCACACAACAAGTCACTGGTAGTGATTCAGAAAGTGCGTTGCAGCAGCGTTTGGCTCAGAACGGATTTACACTGGATGATTTTAACTATGTGACCGGAACCACTCCAGAGTTTCGGCGCCAACGAGCACTCACGCCCGGGTTCACCAAAGATCCCAATATTCAGATTTACAATACTGAAATTCAATTGAATGCCCAGG
>CAZULU010000117.1:0-1984 GCA_964621585.1 uncultured Pseudomonadales bacterium | reverse complement strand
GAACATGCTCTTCGTCAGGGAAAATCCTTATCAGAACATGGTATTAAGCTAATCGAGGATGGCAAACGATTGGTTGAGTTTGCGGATGAAAAAGAGTTTTACGCATATCTGGGTTTGCAGTGGATTACACCTGAACAAAGAATCGGCAAAGACGAGATCGAAAGAGCAAAAAAGTAGGAAAAAATATATACTAAGCTAATATTCTTTTGTTAGTTGATGGGAACATATGTCGCTTAATCGTCGAGAATTCCTAGGATTACTATTTGGATCTCTTTTCTTTGGCCGCGATTATGCTAAAAAACTAGGAGCAAGCCAACGCAATCCAAACACACATTCAAATAATTCTGACAGTCCTCGAAATCATACAGAAAATAGAGAGATTGAGCCTCAAAGCAAACCTCATCTATTCTTGACGTTTGATGATGGCCCGACTACAGAATGGAACTCAATTGAAAAGGGTCCAACTCCAGAATTGCTTTCAATATTAAAAACCCACGACATACAAGCCACCTTTTTTGTCGTCGGCATGAGTATTAATAACTGGGAAGGGGAGATTCTTGCTCAGATGATTCGAGATGGTCACACCATTGGTATCCATTCTTATGACCATCAAACCTCGGTTAATTCCCCCACAACAGGCAGTCTACCTCCCTTAGAACTGGCTAAACAGTTCTTGTCCACTCACAAACGGATTACCGAGATATTAAATGATTTTCCTGAAGAACAAGCACAGTGGCTTGCCCAACCTGTCATGTACCGACGACCCGGTGGGTATAACGGTCTCAATACATTCCTTACACCCGAATTTCTCACCAGCGCTCGAGATAGAAAACAACTATCTGAAGAACAATATCAATTGTTATCTCAAACATATGAGTATAGTGGTTGGCATGTATCTTGTGGTGATTCCAGTAAAGAGTTTTCGAGTCGAGTACCTTTACCGAGGGATTTAAATAGACCAACTCCTGAGGAGGTCGCTCAATTAGCTTCCTCTATGGAATCATTTTTAATTGAAGGAAAAATAGGGGATCAGGCAGCTGTGCTCAACTTAGGAGGCATAGCTAACTTTCATGAAAGTGAAGAAGGAAATGACGGAGTCATTATCCTGGCTCATGACAATTTTGCTGCATTTGTAAGAGCTTGGGACATTATATTACCCACATTGAAGGCATCTGGTTACGTGTTTGAGACGCTTCCCCGACCGAGTGATAAAGATCAGCAACGAACAAACTCCTACATTGTTGGTATTGGAAATCAACCAACCCACAAACAGTGAACAAGTGAAATTATTCGCAAACTTCACGTAATTGCGCTATAATGATTTTAGTAATTTTGAAAAGGAGTCCTCATGTCGCCGTTACTCATCATTGGAATCATCGCAATCCTGATCGCAATATATGCAGTATCTATTTATAATTCCCTACAAACTCTCAAAACACGTATCGTGGCCAGTATCCAAGAAATTGGAAATCAGCTGAAACGCCAAGCTAGCTTAATCCCAAATCTTCAAGCTTCAGTCAAAGCGTACATGAAGCAAGAAAAAGAGATTTTCGGCATGCTGACTGATGCGCGTAAATCTGTCGAAACAGCCGAAGCTAAACCTTCAATGAAAAATGTCGAACAAGCAGAAAAAGATCTCTCACAAGTCTTGGGACGTCTCAATATCTTAGTCGAAAGTAATCCAGAAATTAAATCTGACCAAACAGTATCTCAATTCATGCGAGAACTCGGAGATACCGCAGACAAACTCATGTACTCACGCCGAACATTGATTGATCTTTCACAGATGTACAATCAAAAGCTGGTAGTTTTTCCAAGTAATATCATTGCCAACATGTTTGGTTTTAAACCAGAAGCTGGTTTGGCAACTGCGCGCACCGGCAGTCACGTCGAAGTGAGTGACGAAGAAACAAAAGAAGTAAAAGTCAATTTATAAACACATCACTATTTCCTGCCCGAAAGGACAGCAATGGCTGAAGTAGTT
>CAZULU010000116.1:0-2042 GCA_964621585.1 uncultured Pseudomonadales bacterium | reverse complement strand
GGTTTTAGATTATGAAAAAAATCGTGGTAGGCTTTTTTTGTAGCATCAAAGGATGAATACACGTCTGGGTGATCATATTTAATATTTGTACAAATAATTATTCCCGGTTTAAGGAATGTAAATCTGGGCACCGGTTTATTGGCACTTGGATCAATGACATACTCATCTGCTTCAGCAACAAAATATGGACTATGATTATTCCACTTACCAGTTCTCTCCATCCCGACAATTTTCCCCACTCCAACGGAAAATGAAGGTTCGTACTCCATTTTTTCTAAGATCCACGTGAGCATCGCTGAAGTGGTAGATTTCCCCCCCACTCCACAGATAGCAATACCTTCTTTTATGTTAAATAACTGCGCTAGTGCTTCAGCCTGAGAAAGTGTCTGTATGCCTGCATTTTTGGCTTGAACTACCTCTGGATTATTGGGACCCCCATGCGCAGATGTATAAATAACTAATTCGGTTGTTGGTAGTTGGTTGTTGGGTATTCCGAGGGGAAAAACTTTAATAGCTAGTTTTTTCAAGATGTCTTTAGTGACGAAATCGTCTTTCACATCTGAACCTGTCAGTGTTTTACCCATGTCGATCAAACATTGAGCCAATGATGTCATAGCGACACCCTTAATACCCGTCAAGTGAATGTGTTTTGCTGTAAACACTGAGTGTTGTTCAACCATATATCCTATTCCATTTCTATGAATGCTAATTTTTCCATACTGCGACTAAAAAACGACCATCTTCATCATTCTCCAGTACAGCCCTTCGATGGGAAAAAAAAGTTTCTTTTTCTTGGTAAGTGTCTTTTCCATAGTCAAAGATATTTTCCGGCTGAACATTACACTGGATTAAACTTGATTTTATATACTCTATTAAATCAACGTGGTAGAGTTTTCCGTCAAAAGTGATGAATTCCTGCCATTCTGAAAACATTGATTGCACAGGCGGTTGAGGTGAAGTATTTGATTCTTGTCGGATTCCTGGTCCAATCCACACATAGACATCTTCTGGAGCAGTACTGTAGTGCCCCTTCATTTCTTTCATAGTCAGTTGCACAATGTTTTGCAGTAATGATCGCCAGCCACCATGAATCATAGCCAACACATGATGCTTTCGATCAATCAGTATGATTGGTATACAGTCACCCACCACCATTGATAAAGCGAGATCTGTATTATTGGTGAGTACGGCATCCGCTTCATTAGGTTGAACTTGATCTTGCCAATGCACTCTTAAAGAACCATGCTGAAGTTTTAAATATCCCACAGTTTTTTTATGGTTAAACCCTGTTAACAGTGCTTGTACTTTTTCTGGAGTAGTAACACTCCCCTCAGTTTTGGTAGAAAGTGCAATGGTGTAGTTTGGAAGAAATGGAATGGTAATCATTGTTGGTTGCTTCTCTACTTAGTGAGACAAAGTGTGTATATACTCTCCAAATTCACGCAACGATGTCACTTCTTTAGTGGGCTGGAACTGGACGTTTGAGGTAAAGTTATACCTATTTACAAATACAGTCTTCAGTCCATTATCATGTCCGTAGGCAACTGCCAAATACTCTAAATAATTATCAATGAACCATATTTGGTGATCAGGTTTTTGGGCAGTGTAAACCTCAGGTAAGTGATCAAGTTTATTGTCAAAAATATGGATTTGAGAAAAATGCTGCCATACTGGGTGATGTTGTATTTTTGCTTTTTGGAGGAGAGGATCTCCTGTGGAAAATAGCCAACACTCACCGAAATTATTTAATTGAGTTACTGCTTCTAAGGAATCATTGAAAATAAATTCTGAAAAATCTGAATCAAGTAGAAGCTGCTGTAATGCTGATTGTTGAACAGACGAAAGTTTTTCAGAGACAGAAAAACCCTGAAGAAACTTCTGAAAGTAGTTGGGTTGTTTCCGGTAACTCTTTTCAGTTGCATGAAATTTTTCAACTAATATTTCTGACTCGAGAATGTCGAGTAATTTAGATGAAAGATGCGCCTTAAAAGCTTCTGTATCAAAAAGAGTGTGATCGAGATCAATCAGAAATAGATTATTTG
>CAZULU010000115.1:0-2045 GCA_964621585.1 uncultured Pseudomonadales bacterium | reverse complement strand
CATATACAAAGACAACTAAACTATAATAACATTTATGAAAGTCCGGAGACAAGAGACGAGTTTCTCGATACTGCTACCAATTGGCTTGGTAATTGGGAGTGTGATCAGCTTTGTGGTATTAACCAATTCTTTGCTCGACGCAAAGTATAAGAATACCTTTTACCCCAATGTGTTGATTGACAACATCGACGTGGGTGGACTCACTAAAAATGAAGCTTTTGAAATACTCGCTCAACAACCCGTTGATCACAAGGAGGCCACGCTACAAGTAGAGACATTAGCTTTTGATACTTCTACCTCTAACCTCGGTTTACACAAAAACATCGAAGAGAGCATGGATGTTGCTTATGGTCACGTTCGTACAGCAAATCCTTTCTCACGCATCTTTTTAGTGATCCGAGGCTTCTTTCAACCTCATCAATTTACTAGTCAACTTATTGTCGATGAATCATTAGTTCGCTCTTTTGTCCATCAAGCAAATGAAGAGCTTGACAACAAAGGGGTCCTTCCAACAGCTCGAGTGGAGACACGTGGTAGTCAAAAAACTGCAATTATTTCTCAGGGGGTAGCCGGGAGAGAAATTGACATTGAAGAAACAACAGCCCAACTTCTTCGCGCAAATTGGAGTTCCGCCGTCACGCTCCCTGCTGTTACTATCAAGACAGGTCGGGTGTTATCTGATAATGAACTTCAACAAGCGCAGGAAAGAGCTCAAAAGCTTATTAACAAACAGCTTGTACTTCGTGCAGACATTGACAAAATCACTCTGTATGACGCTCAACTTGTGACTTTTCTAACACTACCGACTGGCATTAATACTCGTGAAGTCATGAACACACTACAGACGCATCAATCGTCATTTGAAAGACTGCCTCAAGATGCAGCGTTTGAATTTGACGCCACCACTCTGCAGGTTAAAAAATTCGTGCCACATTTAGAAGGTCGACAAATTGATGTAGAACAAACCGCACAACTCGTTATAGCAGCTCTTGAGGAGCTAGAAAAAGGAAGTGAAACAAGACAAGAAGTTGAGTTGGTAGTTGAAACAACTCAGCCAGATAGGACATTAGCCTCCACTAATGAGTTGGGCATTGCTGAACGGATTGGCTTTGGAGATTCACACTACGCTGGATCTATCCCTTCTCGTATTCACAATGTTTCCAATGCCAGCAAAATATTGAATTACTCTATTGTAAAACCCGGAGAACTCTTTTCCTTTAACCAACGCATCGGGGAGATATCTCGGCGAACAGGATATCAGCCTGCGTATATTATTTCTGGAGGACAAACCGTTTTGGGAGATGGTGGTGGAGTATGTCAGGTAAGTACTACTCTTTTTAGAGCCTTATTGAACGCAGGGTTAGATATTACTCGTCGGCGTCAACATAGTTATCGAGTCGGTTATTATGAACAAGATCAACAGCCTGGGTTTGATGCGGCGGTATTCTCTGGCGAAGCAGATCTTCGCTTTGTAAACGACACGGATCACCACTTACTGTTGGTATTTAATGCGAATCCCACAACCCAGTATATGTCTGTCGAAATATATGGAACTTCAGACGGTCGAACCACAGAAATTGTTGATTATGAAAAATGGGATGCTCGCCCAGCAGCGGCAACGGTGTATTTTGATGATCCCACGCTTCCTGCTGGCAAGCTAGTACAAGTAGATTGGGCTGTTGGTGGGATCAAGACAAAATTCACCCATATCACTCGTGATAAAGATGGAAATATTTTGAGACAAAAAGAATATACTTCCAATTACGTCCCCTGGAGTGCTAAGTATCGACGTGGAACCGGGAACTAGGGATCAAAAACTGGAGACTAGAAATTGGAAGTAGAAAATTTTTATCAGCGCTTTCCTTCTCTGGTATAATGTCTTCCTTAAAATGAAAACTACCTATCCCCACCAACTGACCACAGTCCTCGCTATCGAAACTTCGTGCGATGAAACAGCCTGTGCCATAGTTCAACGAAAACCTCAATCAGACTATGCCGTTGTGTCGTCAGAAGTAACTGCAACCAGTCTGCAAAAACACACACAA
>CAZULU010000114.1:0-2070 GCA_964621585.1 uncultured Pseudomonadales bacterium | reverse complement strand
GTAACTTTAGTATCTGGATGTATCATAAGGATGGATTTTGTCGTAGATTTACAATGAGACTATTTACTGTTCGTAATATATCGCTCGGAAACTCTTGCCGCTCTCCCTCATCTAAAATCATGTTAGTCTCGGACAAATCATTCTGACGGAACACAAATTCTAAATTAGTGATTGGCAGATCTGATCGCAAAACAGTGAAACGAAGTTGTGCAATTCGAGTTTCTAGATCTGCGTTAGTATGCAAGATGTTCTCACCACGTTCCGCCGAACTAAACATTGACAGGTTAATTTGCCCAGATACGGTTGCTTGATTAGAGAACACTTTAAACACATCTGTGGCAATAATGCCATCTTCTTGAAGCTCTAAAATTTCGTGATTGTAATTAATAGCCAAATCGACCGCATTTACTGGGAAACCACCAGTGTTAGCAAACACATTGACAGCTACTACCTGCTCATTGGAAGCTTCCTGATCAGGCACAAGACGTAAGTATGGCGGAGTTAAATCAGCAGCTACAGTAGTCAAATCTGCTTGACCAACAGGTAACACAAACCGACGATAAGCGATCATACTCACCAAAATCGAAGCAAGAATGCCCGAGATTGCCAGTAGCTGGAGTGTTATAAGGTTCTGTTTTGCCATAATGTTGCAAAGACAACTAAACGTTTCGAGTAACTTTTTTCAATTGGGTTCCAGACTCCATCACAGGTAATAAGCATCAATTCTTTGGTATCAAACTTGCCAAATACTAGATCAACCGGAAAAGTCTTGACGGGTTCACTCAGCACATCTTGGACTTGGAATAATAACTCTTCGCCACCTTCCATTCGTACAAAGATCAAATCGCCTCGATTGACACTGCGCAGGTTATAAAAAATGGCCGGCTTTCCTGACGGCGTATCATAATGAGCAGTCAAAATTGCGCCCCCAAGCTCACCCGGTTTCACACCTTGATAATACCACCCCACTTTACTTGCGTCTGAAGGGACTTCGATTGCATTATCTGAGCCTAACCCTACATCAATCACATCAGCGAATAAACCAATAGTAGGAATCTCGATATTCACTGGTTTGTTGACTGGGATTAAAGGAAAAAGTGGAGTCGGCGTAGGAGACGGCGTCGCATCTGGTGGTAAGGTATCTGTTGAGGTTTGTTGAACGCGCTCTCGCCGTTGAGCGATGGTATTTTTTCGTCCGGTTAAATTATTCAGTGCTACTAATAAATCCGCACCATTGGCCAAAATTAATAATACCAAGGTTAAGTTGAGTACCAATAAAAACTTTTGGACTGGTGTTCGATTCGCTAGCACACTTTTATCTTAGTTGATTTTTGATGTTTTTAAAAGTCAGCACTTAGGAAAGGCTACTATTCCCAGCCAAACTCACTATACATTTTTCCAGCTTGAAAGTGCTCTATTGCTGATTTGATATATGGAATGGTATTCGTGGGTAAATCAGAAAGGTCAAACCAGGCCAGATCATCACATTTTTCCGGTTCACAATTGGTAACTTCACCACTCCAATCCTTCACTGTAAAAAAGAAATCCATCCGGATATCGTCACCTTTGCGGTGCATGACATGCACCAACTGTAAATCCTGTGGCAATATGTGCAAACCTATCTCTTCAACTACTTATCGAGCAGTTCCTACACTGATCTGTTCATTCTCTTCAATATGACCAGCAGGCAAAGAATATTTTCCATCTTCGTATCCTGTCTGAAAGCGACGAGATAATAGGATCTTTTCATCCTTTATCAAGAACAAGTAGCCTGAAGCAATCATTCTAAAACGTGACATACTATACCAAATCTACTTGAGAGTTTTAAATAATGCCTAACTCTTGTCCAATTTGCATTGCTTGTTTGACAAAGTACTGCAAATCTTCCTCAGTATGAGTCGCCGAGATCTGAACACGAATTTCATCTTTACCTTTGGGCACGACTGGGAAGTTAATGTTGGTTGCAATAATTCCAGCTTCAAACAACTTCTCCGTCATCGCTTTGGTCTTGATAGGGTCAGCGATTAACAAAGGTTGAATAGGATGCGAGGAGTCAGCAGCAAAAGTGAA
>CAZULU010000113.1:0-2120 GCA_964621585.1 uncultured Pseudomonadales bacterium | reverse complement strand
TGGTGTATCACGTGCCAGCGACGCTGAGTGATATGGATAGTCAATTGGGGACAGCTGAGAGTGTGGAGCAATCATCGGGTGATCATCTTGATATTATCACTCGTACCATCATGGCGTTTACTGATGCGAATAAAACCAAACGCGATTACGAAACCTATCAACAACAACGCAATACCATACAGCAGCAACATCAGACCATTCTCAATTACTATGCAGCGGGTGCTCCAATGCCTTTGGATTGTGGCACAACCGAGTGTCAGGAACCGTTACGTCGAGCATTAATTGACTTTATCAACGCCAATGTCACTCTTGATGGAGAAGGTCTTAAGTGTGATGCAATAAATGATCGAGAAGCTGAGCTTGGTCGGCAAATTGGTTCTAACTTAGAGCCGGAACCAGATCTACTCGATAAAGCAAATGGTGAGTCTTCGACTGCAACAACCGGAGATTTGACGATTCGAGAATCACGTGATGGCAATGGTCAAGTAGTTTACACTCGCGGAGATCCTGTTCGTACTAAAATTTATAATGTAGCGCCATTTGGTTTTCGTACCACGTATAGTTCAGAAGGACTCCAAGCGCTCTTTACTCGAGTAGAAACAGAGACGGGTAGTCGGTTAGCGTTCAGTCAGAGCGATGGCTACTACCGTAATTTTGAAGTGCAGTTTGGTGAAAACTTTACAAATAATGAGGACGATCGAATTCGTTACTATGATCCAACGGGTGCTGTGGATGAAAATGGTAACCCGATCCAGTACTCCATTACTTCAGGTACCAAGATCAGCAGACCTGAAGTTGGATTCACTGCGCGATTCCGCGACATGGGACGTGTGTTTAATCACTCAACTAGAGCTGTGACACAACTCATTTTTGGAGAGGGTACTGCTATTTTGAACTGTGCCCGCAATGTGCTCAATCCTTCTACCAATACGGAGGACTTTTTGCGTAACTGTCAGACGAGAGGTTCCAATGTATCTGAAGGCACCACACCTGTGGATGATAGTTATTTAGCTACTGAGGTAATCCCGACAGATGATTGTCGGAGTTTTGCTCGCATAGGCGGTGGACCGACGAGTGTTCCATTTACAGGTAGACAGTGTACCGCTGCTGATGGTCCAGCAGGCAATGTTGGTCAGCCAGCCTTTGTCTACGATGCGACATATAATGTATCAAGTTGGAAATCTGGGAGTGATTCTGTCCCATGTAATGAGAACCTCTATAAATATGTGGTGTGTACGAATGGAGTAGGTCCAACTCAAGATGGAATGACTCGCCAAGGTAATGCCCCAGCCCTGATTGCTCATAAAGTTGACGCATTGGGTAATTTCAACCAAAACGGAAGTATGACAGCGTGTGAATATGTTGTCCAAGAAGCACAAAAAGCAGGCGTCAGCCCTAAGCTAGCACTTGCTATGTGGGGTGAAGAATCTGGTTTTAGTGCCTTCCAAGTGGCTGACTGGGGTGTTATTTCTCGACCCAACGTTCGTGAAACGAAGTCTTTGACCCAACAATTAACCGGCTTCTTAGGGACAGTCAACTCACACTCAAGTTATTTAGGATTCCTGTTAGCATATTCGGGAGAACGGGATAAATCTCAAACACCACCAGTATTATTCTGTAACAACCGCGAATTCCCAGCTCGGATCAAGACCTTCTATGACTATTTTAACCGTTCTTTTTAAAGAAGAGCGTGTAGCTTGGCTTCGCCGGTTTATTTTTCCTGTAAAATGTGCAAGAATTCTCTTTGAGACCGGGGATTAGATACCAGAGACTGGTACAAATCTCCAGTATCCGATCTCTAATCTCACCATTTAATTATGTTCCAACCCAATTTCACCATTAGCCACAATCTGCTCATCTACATTTCTCGGATTGAGGCCGCCAAAGAGTTGGTGGAGCACTCGCCAATTGTGCCATCTTGGGAAGCCAAGTTTCGCGATGAGGCTAAGGTACGAACAGTGTTTCACGGAACCCATATTGAAGGAAATGATTTAACCCGCGAGCAAGCAGAGAAGGTGATTCGACTCCAACAAGCGACAGACACTGAAGCTGTCAAAGAACAATCGGATATAGTTGCTCGGGACCGAGATATTCAAGAGGTTTTAAATTACCGAAGCGTG
>CAZULU010000112.1:0-2125 GCA_964621585.1 uncultured Pseudomonadales bacterium | reverse complement strand
ATATACTGAAAGAGATAAAAAAGTCCATTAAAAAAAGCATAACAGCTTTTAATCAGTAGCGTTGAGCGCAAAGGCCAGTACCATGGGCACGCAATATCGATATTCTTCTTGGAACAGAGATGGAAGACTCTTTGGGCAAAATCTCTTGCTGGTTGAGTATCTGCATCCAAAAATAAGAGATAGTCGCTGGTAGCTTTTTGTCCGCCAAGTGTGCGTTGTTGACCAATATTTGGTGTTGAGTTAAGCACTGATACTTTGGTATATCTTTTTGAAATATTTACAGTTTGATCGCTAGATTGAGCATCAACCACAATGATCTGTTCAGGCTGATGTGTTTGTACAGAGATGGCGTCTAATAGTTGCGTAATTTGCGTCTCTTCATTCAAAGTGGGGATAATGATGGAGTACGTGGGTAATTTCATGATAAAAATTTATGGTAATAAATCAGCCAAAAAGCTAGTCCTCCTAAAACACAATTGATTGTAGGAAATAGCCAGTATACTTTTTCTATTGAAAGTAGTGGTTTCCACAACAAAAGAATAGGAAGAGCAGGATATATTAGTGTTAGAAGTGACCATGGGGTTGGAAAAAATATCAATAATCCCAAACTAAAAACACTCCATAAAGCTCCACATAAAATTAAAGAGTACTCTTTGCCATACAATACTGCCGTAGTAAGAAGGCTGGCTCGTTTATCAGCTTCTATATCCGGAACTGCGGAAAATAAATGCATAGCGGTTGTCCATGCCCACAGAGCAAGTATGAGCAATAGTGGAGGGAGCTGATTGGTGAGTTGTGCGTAGCCCATTAATCCTGGAAGAAGATAGAGGACGTTAGAAACTGAATCAAGGATCGGTTTACCTTTCCAACGGAAGGGTGGCGCACTATAGCTCCATCCGAGGAATAAGAAGAGTAATCCCAGTAACTTGGCTATGGGAGAAGGTTGAAAAAAAGCCAATCCAATCAGAAAGATAAAAAGACTCACGATGATGCTATGCATTAGTACTCGTCTTTGAGATGCTTGCAGTAGATGTTCCCGTGATTTTTTTTTGGGATTATGTTTGTCTGTAGCTTTATCGTATAGATCATTTATCCCGTAAAGAAAGAGATTCGTGGGAAAGGAAAATAGCGCAATCAAAAACAAGAAGTTAATAGATAACAATGCCTGTGGAGTGTCGCTACCAAGTAAGTATCCAACTATATATGGTCCCAGTAGATATATCCAAAAATGTGGTCGAGAAATTTTTATAAGTATTCTCATTGTATCCATCTTACAATTACTTTATTGAGTAATACACTATCGTGGAAATAATTCTGATTATGGATGGCTTGACTTTCTTTTGGTACACCACAAAAGGATCTTTACGTATTTCTTGTGCTGTCCAACGGTACATTGCTGCCGCTGTTTGAATTGGGACGGCGTAGCGTTTTGGCATCTGACGAAAGCCTTCCTGACTTGCAGCGTCCCATTGGAGATATTGGTCCACTTGTTGACGAATAAAGTCAGAGAAGTGTTGAGGGTATTGGCGTGTATGAACTTCATCAAGCACTTGCAATCGATGTTGTCTCAGATGTTCCGTCGGTAAGTATTGTCGACCTAAACGGAGATCTTCCTCAATATCCCGAATGAAATTGACAAACTGCATTGATTTACCAAGTAATTGTGCATATGGATAGCTTGAAGCAGGCAAGTCTAAAATTTGGGCCATCATCAGTCCAATGACTTCTGCTGAGCCATACATGTATTGTTCTGTTTTATGTAGATGAGGATAAATGGATATATGCAAATCTTGTTCCATTGCATCGAGAAATGCCATAATCCATTGTTGAGGTATGTTTTTGCGGTGTTGCAACTCTACAAATGCGCGAATAATGTGATTCCGCGTTGTTTTTCCTTTAATCGCTTGTTGGTACTCTTTACGGAAGGAACGAAACTCTTCAGCTTGTTGAGGAATGGAATCGACATAATTATCCGCAACTCTCACAAAACTGTACAGCACAAACACATCGTGACGGACATGTTTAGGAAAGAATAAACTTGAGTAAAAGTATGTGCGACTTCCTTGCTGAAAAATAGAAAAAAATGTTTTAGGCATCCAGTCCTTTTGACAGTTTGTGTCGGATT
>CAZULU010000111.1:0-2126 GCA_964621585.1 uncultured Pseudomonadales bacterium | reverse complement strand
TGGTCCCAAATGGCTTTTCAATTAAAATCTTCGTCCACCCACATGACGTTTCATCCAAATTGTTGAGACGAATATTTCGAACAATAGCCACATATAAAGAAGGGAGCGTAGCGATGTACCACATGTGATTACCACATTGATGGTGAGTAACTAACTGTGCATGAAAATCTTTAATACTCTGAAATGTAGCCGATTCAGCAGCATCACCAGCGACATAGTACAGATTCTGTTCAAATGCTTTCCAATGTTTCCCTTGAGGTTGAATAACTTCTTTGACAAACTCTCGAAACTCACTCTGCGACATTGGGCGGCGAGCATTTCCTATCAAATTGAATTTTTCTGGAAGCAGCTTGTCTTTGTGAAGATTATAAATAGCCTTTAAAATTTTCTTTTTGGCTAAATCACCAGTCACCCCGACAAGAAAGATTGTCAATGGATTGTGAATTGGCTGTAGTACTGTCTCACTCATACGCATCCTTACAATAGAGCCTCAAGATTGTTGTAGCTGCTCAATTTCTTTCTTTTTGGCCGCATACTCTTTTCTCCCAAGAAGGGCATACATCATTTGCTTGCCTTCTTCCACTCCAGGTTGGTTAAATGCATCAATTTCCAGCATTTCTCCCAAATATACTACAGCGAGCTCAAAAATCATAAACAACTGACCAAGCGAATATGCATCAAGACTATCGACCGACAATGTCGCTGACGGGCGTCCCAGCTTGCGTAAGGCTAACGCTGTTGCTTCTTGTTCATAATTGAGAATTTCATGAAAACTATGGCCTTCCAGGTATTCAACGCCCTCTACATCAACTCCTTCTATCGTATAATCATCTTCCTGCTTTTCAACGCGGACAAAAAAGAGTGAATGAAGAAGCGTTCCATCCATATAAAATTGTACTTGAGAGTGCTGATCGGCTGGCCCCCATGCTTTGATCGGCAAAATTCCTTTGCCATCTTTCCCTAAAGATTCTGCCCACAGTTGACGATACCACCGTCCAAACTCTTGCAGTTGAATGGAATACGGCATGAGAACATTCACTTTTAGTCCTGCTTGATACAAAAGGAACTGCGTTCGCGCAATTTCTGCAGCGAGTTCCTTCATTTCCTGGGACGCTGAGATAGCCCCATCAATTAAACGTTGTATATCCACCCCAGCCGCCACAGAAGGTAATAACCCAACCGCGGTTAAGACTGAAAATCGACCACCTACCGCATCCGGGATTGGTAAAGTCAACACCCCATATTTGTCTGCTTCAGTTCGTAAAATGCCTTTATGCTGATCTGTAATAAACAAAAAGTGTTCCGCCCAATCTTCAGTTTGCTTTTTTACCACATCTTTCAAAAAGACATATTGAGAAATGGTCTCAATAGTTTCACCAGACTTGGAAATAATACAAAATACAGTGTCTTCTATGTCAATGACCTGGAGCAATCGCGAGATGGCAACTGGGTCAGTTGAGTCTCCATGAAAAATCACATCCATCGGCGCATGTTCTGCTCTGAGTGCTTCAATGACAGAACTAGCTCCCAAGGCATATCCACCAATACCAATCACCACCAATGTTTTAGCCCATCGAAGACTAGAAAATGTTTGATTGATGTGTTGTATACCACTCTTATCTTGTAGTACCTCTATAAAGCCGTATTCTTGTGACTGGATGTTGGTATTTACGCGCGCAATAGAATCTGCCACATGCTGCTGCCACTGTTGTTCTATCTCAGTGGATATCCCGTATTTGATACCATTTTTTTGAAACATGAAGGAGGGGTTGTAGGAAACTTTCATATGCCGCCATCTTGACACAGAACTGCCAATCTTTCAATCATACTTTCGCCAACACTCTTGGTACTTCTTACATTACTATTACGAAATTTCTCATCCTTACCTTAATCAGAGTAGGTAGAGTAGTAATTAGTCCTTGATCTTGGCTCTAATGCCGGATCAGGGACACCTATAATTTATTCTGGAGGAACTATGAATCATCTAGTTGCAGCCCTATTTACCGATAGCAAACATGCTGGAGAAGCAGTAGGGGAGTTACACAGTGCTGGCTTTACCAAAGACATCTCAGTGATTGCTAAAGATGTCAATGAGTCTGGAGAAAATGTCCATCAAATCAAACAAG
>CAZULU010000110.1:0-2126 GCA_964621585.1 uncultured Pseudomonadales bacterium | reverse complement strand
CCAGTTGTAAAAATTCAAGAATCAGACTTACCACGTGCCTTCAACCTTCACTACCTTGGTGGTCGATCATATGACGTATTGCCGGAATATCTCAAGGCATTTCAGATTGCAATGATGCCCTTTGCTCTTAATGAATCGACACAATTCATTAGTCCTACCAAAACGTTGGAGTTTATGGCAGCCCAAAAACCAATTGTGTCGACTCCAATTTTTGATGTCAAAAGAGATTATGCCCGTGAAGTAAAAATTGCTTCGACTGCTGCAGAATTTGCAGAAGCTATCACTTTTTATCTCTATGAAAATTCTTTGCAGAAGAGTCTTCGTGAAGCCATGCAACGCGCAGTGATTGATCGAACATCTTGGGATAAAACCGCATTGATGATGTACAAGATCATAAATCAAATTGCTCAAAAACCATTTGGATGGCAACCTCAGCACGAAAAAGATTTTGATCAGCAAGTATCAGTGCAAGTTGCTGTATAAACCTACACCATTATTAAGTAGAGGAGTTGTTGTATGTTGAAAGGAGTATGTATGGATCATCAAATTATTGTGATTGGGGCGGGTATCTCTGGAGCAGTTCTTGCAGAAAGATACGCTTCAAAAGGAAAAAAAGTATTGGTATTAGAAAAAAGAGATCATATTGGGGGCAACTGCTACGATTTTTATAACGAGGATGGGATACTCGTTTCCAAATATGGAGCTCATCTTTTTCATACCAACCACGAAGAAGTATGGAAGTACATCAATCGTTTTTCGGAGTGGTACCCATACGAACATCGGGTGTTAGCCAAAGTCGAAGGAAAGTTAGTTCCAGTTCCTGTCAATATCACTACCGTCAATACTTTGTTTGGATTGAACATCCAGAACGAAGAAGAAATGAGAGAGTGGTTGGAGTCAGTACAAGTGAAAAATGATCATCCGCAAAACGGTGAAGAAGCAGCGTTGGCGCGGGTTGGAAAAGTACTATACAACAAGATGTTTAAGAACTATACCAAAAAACAATGGGATCGGTATCCTGCTGAGCTCGATGCTTCAGTCCTCAATCGTATTCCTGTCCGAGATAACTTCGATGACCGGTACTTTAGTGATAAGTATCAATACTTACCGGTGGGTGGTTACACTCAAATGTTTGAAAAGATGCTTGATCATCCGAACATTGAAGTACGTTTACATACCGACTTTTTTGATATTCGGGATGAAATTACTTCTTTTGAAAAGATGTTTTATACCGGACCCATTGATCGCTTCTTTGATTTTAAACACAGTGTGAAACGACATTTAGAGTACCGTAGTATCAACTTTGAATGGGAAACTCATGACAAAGAATTTTATCAAGAAAACTCTGTCATCAATTATCCATCAGAAAAGGATGGAGCTTTCACTCGAATTGTAGAGTACAAGCACTTCACTAAACAAAAGCATCCCAAAACTACTATTTCCAAAGAATACACGGTGGATGTGGTACGTGAAGATCAAGAACCCTATTATCCTATTCCTAATCCTGATAATCAGGCGATCTATGAAGCCTATAAAAAGGAAGCAGACAAGTTAGAGAATATTTATTTTGTGGGACGATTAGCCAACTACAAATACTTTAATATGGATGAGGCCTTCAAAAATGCCTTGGAGTTATTCGAACAATTAGAACCCAAGAAACTTGGTACATATCGAGTCAGATGGACACGTTCACCGAAAGGAAGCGAAACGGTACCGTCAGAGCGAAAGAAGAAACCTAGAGTTCAGAAACAAAGAATACCTTTTAAGCTGTAAGTATTTGCAGACGGTGGCTATCGAATAAAAAATCTCTACGACGCCCCATGTAGAAAGGATTGCTTATATCTAAATAATGACATGATGAAACCTACTAATAGTCCTCAATTTGCAAGTTTTTTTATGGCTGGTTTCGAATGCACATATGCGTTAGCTGAAGAAGGCAAGCGGTTTGATTTATTGCATGCAAGCCGCCATGATGCATACTGTGAACTTGATTATCAGTTATTGTTAGATCGTGGTATTCGTACAGTCCGGGAAGGATTGGCTTGGCATCAGATTGATAAAGGAGATGGAGAATATGACTTTTCGCGCTTTGAGCCGATGATGAAGATTGCGCAGCAGATGGGCAT
>CAZULU010000109.1:0-2134 GCA_964621585.1 uncultured Pseudomonadales bacterium | reverse complement strand
CGACTTCACCAACTGACTAATCACTACACCAATAGCGTAATAGGTAGCCCCTTTAGCTTGAATAATACTGTAGGCTGCAGTTTTGGTCAGTTGAAAGGCTTCCATGGCTTTCGCTTCTGTGTATCGGGGAAAGGTATCTAATGGCTGGCTACCAACTGTCGCGCTCGATAATACCGGAAACGAACTGTCACCGTGCTCTCCTAAAATATAGGTGTGTATGCTCCGAGGATTTAGACGAAAAAATTCACCCAAATGAAAACGAAACCGCGCTGTGTCCAACATCGTACCCGAGCCTAAGACTCGCCCCTTGGCAAAACCAGAAAATCTGGCCGCGTAGTAGGTCAATACATCTACAGGATTAGAAACCATTAAAATGATACTATCAGGTGCATGTTGTGCGACTTGGGGGATAATCTCGTGCAACACTTTCAAATTATTTTTGACCAGGTCTAACCGAGTCTCGCCTGGTTTTTGCGCTACACCAGCTGTGACTACCACAATGTCTGATCCTGCGATATCTTGGTAATCATCGGTCGCAATAATTTCCACGGGATTCAAAAAGGGAAGACCATGTTCCAAATCACTCTTCTCGCCTTCTGCTTTGGATTTATCTCGAGACAACAACACAAGTTGATCAACCAACCCATTCAGTAGCAATGCGTACGCTGCAGTTGCACCAACGTTACCAAGTCCAATAATTGAAACTTTGCGAGATTCGCAATGAATTGCCATGTAAAAATAGTACGCTGGCGCTTCTATGAATACAAGAGGAAAGGTTAAAAGTCTACAGCGAGCAAAAAGCAAATTATATTGACTGATCAATAAAAATTGACCATATTTGACCCTCTTTGATTTATTGATTGTAAGGATGCAGATTGTTTAAATAAAGCCCGAATGAATGTCTTACACATTTTTAACAATTACAGCATTCACTCAGCATATGATTACTCATAACACCTTACTCAACATACAGCGGTTGCCTCATCTATTAGATGAGTACTATGAAATCAAAGATCCGAGTATCATCCAAATCGCAGATCATGCATTCATGATGTACGCATCAATTGGGAACTCTCGTCACCAACAATGGTTGGTTGGATGTTTTGAAGCAAATAATCCCCATGGACCATGGCAAGAAGTGGAACCGGTCACGTTTGAACACCTTTCTGGCCCTCAACTCTGTGCACCGGCGGTGACGTATGAAAATGTGGATGGTCAACCAATCTGGACAATGTACATTCAAACCGCATGTTTTGAGGAAAATGGCGTGATAGCCGTAGCGACCTCAACAGATGGACATCACTTTGTTGGACAACCCCAACCGCTCGCTACCAAAGAGCAGATTGTGGAAAGTCCCGCTCCTATCGTCGGCGTGTATGACGTCGCTGTTTCAGAAATAAAACAGAATCAAGAAGAACTATTGTGTATGGTCTATTCTGGATATCGTCGGATTGGCTGTGGGGATATTTTTATGACCACAAAACGAAAGGGCGAAGAAACTTGGACAACTCCTGAATGTTTACTCTCTCAAGAAGCAGTCCCTTTTCACAATCGTCCCGATTATGAGCACTTTGAGTGGGGACTGGAAGGCGCCAAAATTGTCCAGTTAGCCGATGACTGCTTTCTGATGATCGGCGTGTGTTTTCTACCAAAACCCCAACAATATCTTGGCACTCGACAACGTGTCTTCTTTGCCGCCGCCAGTTCGATCAGTGGTCCGTTTGTCCCAGTGGGTCTTCCTTTTGTCCCCCAGGAAAATGAATGGAAAACTGGTGAAAATGGTCACCCTGATACCCTCATCATTGATGATACGTTGCACGTTATGTATCAAGAACGGTTTGGAGAAGGTCATCCATGGCATTTACGGAGTGCTGAATTTGAACTACCGAAGCTAGAACTCTTTTTACGCAAGGCTTTACACCAACAAACAGAAGTTGAAGCAACACCAGCCGCTACCATTGCAACATACAATAACGAACAACACGATTTCGATTACAAACAATATCATTTTGCATACGCGACAGCATAAGGAGTACTATGATATTAATATGTATACGCCCCGACTTACGGGGCGTTTTTTTATGCTGAGTTCCATTTCTGTATATATGGTTGTATCACTTCCCATGTTTCCTGA
>CAZULU010000108.1:0-2140 GCA_964621585.1 uncultured Pseudomonadales bacterium | reverse complement strand
CACATTGAAGAAAAATTCTCCCAAAAATCGCTATCCAGAGCCAACTGTGATTGGAGCAGTTCTAATTATGCTGCGACTACTGTATTTTGATTTGATACGGAGGGGACTTTTAGCTGAGCAATTGCAAACTGACCATTACTTTCCAGCACATTGTTTATAAAAAATGCTATGTTTTCAGCTGAAAGGAGTAAATGCCCACCTGCTAAGGTGTCCATAACATGATAAGACTGAGGAATATCGGAACTGTTGGGAAGAATCCCAATCACATGACCACTATCGCCTGTTCCATATTGAGCAAGCACATATCCGACTATTTCTCCCTCGGGGTAATTTCCCTCAATGGCCACTTCGTTATTGAGAAGTGTGTAAATGTCTGTGCCACTGATTTGTTGAGGAAAGTCATCTTTAGATCCTGCGAGCATCCAGTTAACCTGAAAACCTTTCTCTTCGATTGCGTCAACCAACACTTGTGCATCTCGTTCAAGACCAGCAATTTCCTCAAATGCGATGTGCGCCCCAAAAAACTGAAGTGAAATCTCTAGACAACCGTATCGATACTCTGCATCTTTAGCTTGATTGTAGAGTAATTGTGCTTTTTGAATGTTCTCTGTGTGAACCAAAGATTGCATATGTAATTATATACTGATGAGCTATTACAGCTGAGTATACTACAATTATTTATAGCGTGTTTCTTCATCTTCTCTTCATTTTTCACGAGGTACAATGTTGTAGATATTAATAAAGATGAATATATGAGACATACTACCCTCCCAATCAACGGCATGCATTGTAGATCTTGTGAATTGTTGCTTGAAGACGAAATTTCAGAAGTTCCAGGTGTCAAACGAGTCCAAGTCAGCCAAAAAAAAGGGTGTGCTGAAATTTACTATAAAGGTCAACTTGACCGTGCATTAGTTGAGGAAAAAGTAGTAGGCGCAGGATATCAGTTGAAGCAGGCAAGCAAATTACCTTGGTTAGCCAAAGATAAAGAAGTCTATAACCAAGTTGCAAAAGCACTAACAGTATTAATAGTGCTCTTCTTGCTTGGACGATGGTCAGGGCTATTTGAATTAACCAACCTTGTTCCCAATAACTTTACAAGTTTGCCAATCGTGTTTTTAGTAGGTTTGACCGCAGGGGTTTCAACGTGTATGGCATTAATCGGCGGATTGGTGTTAGGTGTTTCAGCGCAATTTGCGAAGAAACATCCGTTTGCTAGTGTCCAAGAAAAGTTTACTCCACATCTCTATTTCCAATTGGGTCGATTAATTTCCTTTGTTGTGTTAGGAGGAGTGATTGGTTTCTTAGGCTCCATTTTGCAGTTATCACTAACAGTGACAGGTTTTTTGATTGTTTTAGTTGGATTGAGTATGTTGATCATCGGAGCGCAGCTATTGGAAGTGTTTCCACGGCTTAGTGGTTGGCAATTTACACTACCGAAAGGTATTAGTCGCTTCATAGGAATGGATACCTACAAACAAGCAGAATATAGTCATAAGAATGCAGCAGTATTAGGTGCTATGACCTTCTTTTTACCTTGTGGTTTTACACAAGCGATACAGCTCTACGCCATGAGCACCGGAAGTATCACCACTGGAGCATTGACGATGGGCTTATTTGCGCTAGGGACTGCCCCAGGATTGCTTGGCATCGGTGGATTAGCTTCTTCAGTAAAGGGAACGTTTGCGCAATATTTTTATAAATTCTCTGGATTAGTTGTTATTTTCTTAGCAATGTTTAACATCGCCAACGGTTTAACTCTGACGGGGGTTGATATCGCTATTCCTGGAATCACTGTCCAAGGGACAACTACTGAACGGACCGACCCCAACGTGACCATGGAAAATGGTATCCAAGTGGTACGGATGACACAACATGCTCGAGGCTATTCTCCCAATATTTTCACCATTAAAAAAGACATTCCGGTGAAGTGGGTCGTGACCTCAACGGAACCATACTCTTGTGCGAGTAGTTTAGTGTCGAAGAAATTAAATATCCGGACATTTTTAGAAAAAGGTGAAAACATTGTGGAGTTTACTCCGACAGAAACAGGCAAAATCCAATTTAGTTGCAGTATGGGGATGTATGCCGGTAGTTTCAATGTTATTGAATAAGAAAGGAATTTATGTCTACAGTCACA
>CAZULU010000107.1:0-2199 GCA_964621585.1 uncultured Pseudomonadales bacterium | reverse complement strand
CCAATGCCTAACCACTTGAGTTGTTGGCGAATGAAGTAGTACTTATCATTAAATGTCGCAAATGCTTCAGCGACGGAAGCTTCGAAAACTACTAATACTCCAATGATGGTCAGTAAGATAGTTAACGCTAATAGTTGTTTTCCTCTAGTGAATGTTGGGGCAGTAATCATAATAGTGGATTGATACTAAAAGGTTTCACACTGGAGGTAAACAGGCAATTCTTGTTTTCCTGCCTTTGTCTATTCCTTATGGGAGAGGTAGTCTTGGACAAGTTTGTCAAATTGTTCGGCACGATCGAATTCATTCTTAAAAAGTTCAAACGAGGTAAACCCTGGTGAAAACACAACTTCTCCACGAGTCTTGTTGGCAACAGCAGCGTGAAATGCATCAGATAAATTTGTGAAAACTAACGGCTTTTCAGAAAGTGAGAGAATTTGAAGTAATTGATTAGTTCCCGTACCTTGCAGATAATAGATTTTTCCTTGATGCTTTGTGATGTACGGGACGATCTCATCAAGCGGTAGTTCTTTGCTTGTTCCACCAATAATAAAGGTGGCGGTGGGGTATGTTTCTAATGCTGCTCGTAGTGCAGTAGGAGTAGTACTGGTGGAGTCGTTGATAAATAACACACCATTCTTTTCTCCTACTATTTGTTGCCGGTATTGCACTCCTTTAAACTGTTCCAGACTTTCGGTAATTGTGTCGCGTTCTATCCCCATCAGTTTGGCAACACTAAATGCAGCAGCAGCGTTTAGGCGATTGTGCTTTCCAGCGACCTGTAATCTTACTCCCTCAGGTAAAGTAAGCCCATCAAAGAGATGTAGATTCGAGGTAATTTTTTCTAGGTAATACTCAAACCACTCGTGCTGGGTGTTGAGAAAGGCATGATCCTCAGCTGTTTGGTATTGGAAAATAGCAGCCTTATCATATGCATACTCTTCGATGGATTGGTAACGGTTGAGGTGATCAGCATATAGATTGGTTAAGACCGCGATGTTTGGACTGACCTGCTCCCAGTGGCATCCTTCAAGTGCCCAAGAAGAAAGTTCTAATACACTGATGGTTTCCTCATCTTCTTCCAACAAAAGTGGTAAGCAGCCTTTGTCCTGAATGTTTCCACCGACTAAGACTTGATGTTTTAAGCCACTTCTCAGTAGCTCATATGTCATCATCGTTGTAGTCGTTTTCCCTCTGGTCCCAGTAATTCCAATAGTAAATGCTGATGTATGTTTTAGATACAGAGCTGCTTCTGTGGTAACGTGTTTATGAAGTTCTAGTGCCTTTTGAATAAATAGCGAGTTTGTAGGTACAGCCGGGTTTTTTATGATACTATCTGCCCACTTAATATCTTCTTCCGCATGTTGTCCCAAGGTGATTTTGTCGATAGCAGAAAGATCTAGTGTCTTGAGAGTTGACTGAAGTTGCTCTTGAGTCTTGAGATCAGTAATACGTACTTGGGCGCCTAGTTTCAGCAAAGTTTTAACAACCCCAGCTCCTCCTCCTAAAATACCTAATCCAAATACTAGGAATTTTCTATTCTCAAAAAAATGATGTGCTGCGACGTTTTTCACTGTATAAATGTAAGGGTCTAAATAATTTGCCCAATGAATGCAATGTTCTTTAAAAAGTTCGGGTCTCGCTTTGCAACCTCACTGGGTTTGAGTTTCTTTTCAGATAAAGGATTTCTAAAATCTACAAAGCAGAGCTGATTAGACTGTACACTCACATACATTATTGTTTGTTGGGCAATGGTGAACATTTTGCCGCTGCCATCTGTGTAAAAGTCATAGACCACATGTGGCAATAGTCTATCTGTATCCTTAAAGCCGGCATTTGCCAAATCACCAGCACTCATCTTGAGCTGTGCTGCAAGTTCTTGCATCTCATTTGGAGAAATAGTAATTGTATTGGAAAAGGCATCTCTCATCTTTTCGAATACAGCGTTTCTTTGTGCGGGAGAGAGGTTCGCATTCCTTAAATCATCGAGACGTCTTAATCTGTCACCGATTGTATGTTGAGCACTGTCTGAGGAGTCTAGTTTTTGTTGATCTCCACCAAATAGTCTTCTTAATCTATCCATAGGTTGTATGTTTCTAATTTATATGACTGCGAGCCATACTCCAAAGAGCATTAAAATTAATGATGCAATCCAGATCCGTTGCACAATCTTTGGCTCTTCCCACCCTCGAAGCTGTAACC
>CAZULU010000106.1:0-2217 GCA_964621585.1 uncultured Pseudomonadales bacterium | reverse complement strand
CGCTTGTTCTACTCACTACCTGACGCCTGACGTCAAGCTTCAAACAAGCCGGGTTGAATTTCATTATCAAGATATATTTTTGACACATTAGAGTCAATATTAGTTCCAGTTTTTTAATTCATTAATTCGAAAATACGCTAAATTCGCAAATTCACCTCTCACGTGGGGTCTCAATTCACCCGAAATGGGACAGCCAGTATTACATAATCCTACATTATGTGCAAAACTTTGGGCAGTCCCAACCGAACATTTGTAGTTCTACCGAAGCACATAATGTTGGTTTATGCAAACTCGGCACAAAAGCACTAATCACCTCACCTCTCCGCTTCACTGCAGCGGGTTAAAAAGCGTCTGCCCGCTTCCGTTCCGCTACAATGTGTTTGGGGCGGGTCGGGGTAACCGCTCACTCCGCAAGAGTTTCAAAAAACAAAACACTTGCTCACGTTCGCCTGCCCGCCCGCCGAAGGAGGGACCGCCGGCCATTTAGATTTCAACCCATTGGACACTTTGGACACAATTTCTATTTCTTTTTAATCACAATTTGAAACAACATAAATTACCGTCCAATCCGTCCATTTACTAATTCACCGTTATTTTCCTTTCCAAGTCAAACAAAGGCAAAACAAACATAAACATTGATTGTTGTTTAAGGTTCGCTCATCTCATAATTTCTTGATAAGAATTTGGGTTGGCAATGTTAAGCTTTCATATAAATACATATCACATACAAAAAGCATTTATACTCTCTTTCCTGCTTCTATTCCTTTCCGGCTCAATTCACTCTCAATACAAAATGTATTATCCTTATGGATATACAATCAAAGCAAAAGTAGCACGAGTAATTGATGGTGATACCTTTGTCCTTTCAGATTCACAACGAGTAAGAATGCTGGGGATAGACACACCGGAATTAGAAAGAAACAGTAAACCGGCTGAAGCATTCTCAGATTCTGCTAAGACTCTCACCAAACAATTAATTGATGGAAAGATTATTAAGCTCACTTTCGACGGTAGAACGTTCGATATTTTTGATAGAGTCTTGGCTTATGTTTGGCTCACCAATAAAGCGGGTAAAGACTCAATCTTTGTTCAAGCTGAATTACTTAAAAAAGGGTATGCTCGAATCAGCTATTATCCAAAAGGGAAGAGGTACTACGAAGTATTTTACAATCTTCGCCGCACAGCAATGAAAAACAACTTAGGAATTTGGTCTCAATAGTTATATGAACGATACTCAGCTAAATATCAATCATCTTTTTGAAGACTCAAAGTTCAATCATTTCTACAACTTAGGTTTGATAGATGATATTGCATTACGCAATCTTTCTATCAAAACTGAATATCGTAAGCTGCGCGAAACTAAAACAATGCCCGTTGCAATTGAACACCTATCTCAAAAATACTTCCTCTCTTGTGATACCATAAATTCCATCCTCTTCCGTCAGAGAAATAAAAAATCTGTATTCAATCCACTCTCTAAGTAGTATGTAAATAGTCTCTATGTAGTATGAACCCTAATTTACCTGTACTCAAACCTACAGTTACTTTCTTTCACTCTATCAGTAAAATTATGTAGCCTTAATAATAACATAGGAGAAAATAAAATGGCACGTTTAACTGGTAGTGTTTTAGGCAACTTGAGAGGTAAACTTGGAAACCTTTCTGCAAGAACTGTAGAAGGGCAAACAATTCTTTCTGCAAGACCTTCATCTTTTTCAGTTAGTCAAACTCCCGAATCCATCGAAGCAAGAAAGCGATTCGGTGTAACCGGCAACTTTTCTAAATTCCTTATGGATATTCCCGAGCTAGTCCAGATTTGGAAAGAAGAAAAATATCCTGGTATGAGTGTATTCAACACTGTTTTCAAACAGAACTATCAATACAGCTCACCGGATAAACCAACTGAGGATAATATCCTTACTCCTGGAGGTTTTAGTTTACCTGTAACAAGCGCAGCCTTAGCGGCAGATGCTCTTTCGCTTGAACTCGGTGCGCTAAACTCTGCAGCCGTCTTCTCAGCTGAAGAAGTTGACTTATCGATTGCAGCAGTAGCTGTATATCATAATCCAACTAATCCGGAAGATGCACCTTATAGAGTTATCAAACTCACCAAGCAAGAAGCAGCATTCGATTTTGAAACCGCTTACACCGGTTCAATCTCTCTCGATGTAGTTCAGCAATCAATTGCATCGAAGTATCAAAATAGCATTCTATACT
>CAZULU010000105.1:0-2228 GCA_964621585.1 uncultured Pseudomonadales bacterium | reverse complement strand
TATAAATGATTTGGCAAAAGCAACATTGCCGGAGGTGCTGATTGAGTGGCAAGGTTTGGGATATAACCGGCGTGCGAGATTTTTGTGGTTATTGGCCAAGGAAATTGTAGAACAGAGAAGTGGAGAGTGGCCGAAGACAGAAAAGGACTTGTTACGACTTCCAGGAATTGGCAGATACACTGCTCGAGCAGTGATGGCGTTTGCATTGGGAGCGCAAGTGGGAGTAGTGGATGTGAATGTGAAGAGAGTATTAAGGCGTTGGATCAAATTTGACAGTGAGTTAACCGAACGAGAATGGTTCCAGCTAGCTGATCAAGCCTTGCCGGCTGGTCAAGCTGACCCATGGAATCAAGCACTTATGGATTTTGGCGCAATGGTTTGTACTGCAAAAAACCCGAAATGTGAGAAATGTCCAATGCAGGAAATATGTGCCGCAAATGTACAGGCGCGGGCACGAGGCTTCGGGAATTATCGGGATTTTTTACTTACGTGTCGTAAAGAGCCTGCTCACACACCTCAACTTGCTAAAAAAGGGAAAGATGCAGGTTTAAAGTTTGCAGAAACTGACCGTTTTTTTCGCGGTAGGATCATTGACTTGTTGAGAATTAGAAATATGAATAAACAAGAATTATTTAATGAATTGAACACACAATTTAATCTCAGCGACGTGGCACGATTTGAAACTCTCCTTATCGGTTTACAAAAAGAGCAATTGATTGAACAACAGAATGAAATAGTTCGTTTGGCAGAATAAGATTGCGTGGTTCTTCTTACCAATCTCTAATAGAACTTTCAGAAGTTTTGTGGTTATATCTTCATACAGAATCAAAAAATAATAGAAAGGATGAGTATGTATACTTTGCCAAAACTGCCATACGCGTACGACGCACTTGAACCTCATATCGATGCCAAAACCATGGAAATCCATCACTCCAAGCATCACCAAGCATATGTGGATAAGCTCAATGCAGCCTTGGAAATGTACCCTGAGTATCAAAAGATGAGTATTGAAGAGTTACTGGGAATGTGGCAACAATTGCCGGAAGCAATTCAGACCGCTGTACGTAATCACGGTGGTGGTCATGCTAATCACTCTGTTTTCTGGACCATTTTAAGTCCAAATGGTGGCGGGGAACCGAGTGGCAAATTAGCTGAAGATATCAATGCCAAGTTTGGAAGTTTTGATGCTTTCAAAAAAGAATTGACAGAAAAAGCGACTGGCCAGTTTGGAAGTGGCTGGGCATGGCTAGCCTATGGCCCTGATGAAGGGTTGCATATTCATGCGTTTGCCAATCAGGACAACCCATATATGCATAAGCATACTGCCTTAGTAGGAGTAGATGTTTGGGAGCATGCGTATTACCTGAAGTATCAGAACAAACGACCCGATTATATTGAAGCTTTTTGGAATGTGGTGAACTGGCAGGAAGTAGAGAAAAGATACGAACAAGCTCAAAAAGGAAACTAGGATCAAATTAAAGCTACAGAGACGTGACTAGTCACGTCTCTGTAGTGGTTAAATACTCGAAGAGTATTAATTAGTGTTTTGCTTTTCCCAAAAGTTGCGATGCGTCCGAACTTCGACTTGGTGTAGTCTGTTCATTCCTACCCATAAACTCTGAATAATCAGTAATAGTAAATCCATGTCGATCAAAGATTTTCTCTGTTTTTGATCGAGGTCTGACATCCTCATGAACTCTTGGTGTATCAGCAGTGCGTTCTCGCTGTGCCATATGCTTCCTTTCTTGGTTGCGAAGTTGATGTACAATACGAGCCATGCATATCTCAGCAATCAAGACTCCTATAGTTCATTCGCATGATTCTTTATTTGAAATACTCCACCAATCATTACCTACTATTCCTGAGCAGTCAGTGATAGTCATCACCTCAAAGATTATTGCGTTGTGTGAAGGTGAGGTTGCAAATGTCGATGATTATCCAGATAAACATCAACTAGTTCGAGAGTATGCTGAAAAATTTATCGATCCCCACTCTTCCAAATACAATGTGATGCTAACAATTAAGAACCATGTGTTGGCTGTGAATGCTGGTATTGATGAGTCAAATACAGATGCGGGATATGTACTGTGGCCGAAAGATCCTCAGGCTACTGCGAATCAAATTTGGCAGTGGATTCGTCAGGAGTATGGAGTCAAACAGGTGGGCGTAATCATTTCGGATAGTAAAACATTTCCGCTGAAATGGGGGGTTATCGGTACAGCCTTGGC
>CAZULU010000104.1:0-2254 GCA_964621585.1 uncultured Pseudomonadales bacterium | reverse complement strand
GGGTCACCAAATTAAGTTTGCCTCAAGAACATTACTTTTTAATCTTTTCTAAAAAAACACTACATTGAACGTTGTTGTTTATCTCGTCTAAAGTTTGCTACTTGGCTAAACAGCAATGGATTCCCAACTTCTTGAATATTAAGGTCATATGTGTTCAACCCAGAAGCACGCATTTCATTTAGTTGTAAAAAAATTGCTTGCCGAATTTTTGGAATTAACAGCGGTTCCGAACGTGTTGGTTGAATGACAATATCGATATCGCTGTTCGGAGATGCCAAGTCTTTTGCCACTGATCCGACAATTGTCAATTTAACATCCTTCAGGAGATCGGGACGAGATGCTCGCAGTACAAGCTCAAAATCCTGGAACCATTTTTTTCGAACCGAGGAATGTTCTGCGCTATCAGCATCGATTAATCGTGATTTTCCCAGCTCGTTAGAGTACATATTTGTCATGACTGAGATTATAAAATAGATTCTCAACTTTGTCTGTTGTTGGCAATACGGTGTATACTTGAGTTATGGCGATCACATCTCTTTCCACCGCTCACGGTGATTCATTTCAAGTAGATTCTCAAGGAGCTCGTATTGAGCTGGTCTTATCAGGAATTCCCATTTTGACTAAAGTAACCCGTGGAGATGGTAAAGTAGGAAGCACCCATCCGTGTACCCCAGTTTTTGGGCCGGACCGCAATAACCTCTTTGGTTTAGCTCAACATGGTCAGATGCGCAATGATGAGTGTGTGGTATCCTCTCCTCTACCTTCTGAGATCCATATTATTCATCTTCTGACAGATCCCAACTATCCCCGAGGAATGGAACATACGCAACAACTGAGATTAGAACCCGGTGCGTTTTCCTTAGCTATGAGACATCATAATACTGGGGAACAATCACTGCCCGTCAATGCTGGTGTGCACTGTTATTTTCATGCACCACAAAGTTTTAGTGGGACCAAGGTCAATGGGCAAGATATTTCGGATCTCATCGTGTCGAATGTAAATGGTATTCCTATCGACTTGCTGGGAGAAAACACCATTGAAATTTCTGGTCAACCAGTCATTAAACTCTCTCAACAAGGTTTTCAAAAAGCGATGGTCTGGGTGGGACGTAATCCAGAAACTGGAGTGATTGATCAAGATTATGTGTGTATTGAACCAGTGGAAGGAGATCCCAACTCTGACTTTTTTGGTTCACCAGGAAGCATGATTGAACCGGGACGTCATCGCGCAGCCTCATTTACACTCACACTTCAAAAGTAGACTACAAAATTTTTAAAGTGTTCAAGTTTATAGTGATGAGTTATTGCCTTTAGCTCAACAATAATAATGTGTTGTTAAAATTTTTCCTTGCGAAATTTTGGTTTTACTCTCATAATGAAACTGTAATTATGGCAAATACTTCAATTGTTCGTTCCGATGACATTATTCTTAGTGTCTATCAACCTGAGCAAACCTACCAAACAATTCACGATATTACTGAACAGACTCGAGTATTGACTGCGCAGCTACGGACGGAGCATAAACCAGTGAAAATAATGATAGATGTCAGTCAAGTTACATCACAAGATACTGGAGCGCGCAAGGCTGCCATGGAGGGGATTTCTTCTCTAGATTATGACAAGATGGCGGTGTTTGGAGCGTCAATTTTTATAAAACATGTCGCGAGTTTTATTATTCAAGCCACTGGGAAAGTAGATAAAGTGAAATACTTTAATACAGAAGAGGAGGCTGTGCATTGGCTGAACCAATAACTTCCCCTACTCTAGATTGTCCAGCACATATCAAGTCGCATATTGACTTGTTGGTGCCTATTTTTGCCAAAGCAGCTGTGGGAGACTTTTCCTCCAAGATCACTATCCCCGAGACAGAAGATGAATTCACTCCAATTTTTGTTGGCATTCAAATGATGTTAGAAGTGATTAATGAAAAGATCGAGGCCTATCAATCTCTCAATGATGAATTATTCATGAGAATGGAAGAAAAAATTGCTATTTTACGTAGTATTGGGGACGGTGTGGTGGTATTGGATGAAAAAGGCAGAGTGTCATTTTTAAATGCTTCTGCTGAGCTGATGCTGGGATGGAAGGAAAGTGAAGTTGTTGGTCGTGAATGGGTACAATTTGTGCAGTTGGAACAAGAAGATGGTACGGTTGTCCCTCACGGAGAGCGACCTTTTGAAGCCACCTACGAAATACCCAGTGAAGCATCTCATCATGAGCAAACTTTTTATTACGTGCGTAAAAGTGGTAGACG
>CAZULU010000103.1:0-2265 GCA_964621585.1 uncultured Pseudomonadales bacterium | reverse complement strand
ACTAAAGACAACGTTTCCTGCAAAATGAATGCTGTTATTTATTACAAAGTCAACGATGCAGCCAAGACAATAAATGAAGTGGAAAACGTTTTTTATGCAGTATCTCAATTAGCGCAAACAACAATGCGTCGAATAGCTGGTGAAGTTACGCTTGATGAACTCTTATCTAATCGAGAAAAAATTGCCCAAGAAATTCTCAAATCGATTGATCCTGCTACCGATCCTTGGGGCATTGATGTGATATCAGTTGAATTGAAAGATATTGAGCTACCAGAATCTATGGTACGAACAATGGCCAAGCAAGCTGAAGCAGAGCGCGAAAAGCGAGCAACGATCATCAATTCTGAAGGTGAAGTCCAAGCAGCCGAAAATCTTGCCTATGCAGCCAAAATTATGACTCAAGCTCCTGGAGCATTGCATCTACGTACCTTAAACTCTATCAACGATATTTCGTCTGATCAATCGAACACTGTCGTCTTCGCTGTACCGATGGAGATTTTAACTGCAATTCAGGGATTTGGAAAATACATCGAAAAGAAAAAGTAAGCGTTCTGAAAGTTATGTACTGAGATTACGGCTAATGTACTGTTCTACATCAAACTTGCGTTTAGCTCCATTTGCATTCATGTAGCGAACTTTGCCAAAAATCGGACGTTCAAACCAAGCTCGATCGTGAACGCCGCCGATAGACCAGGCAATGCCGGTGTAGCCATTGGGATCCCGACCATCCAAAGAGTATTTATCATTCAAATAGATTGCATACTTCATTGCTTGTTCAGGATTTTCAGTCCACTCTAAAATTTTCTTGGCCCAATACATACGCATATAGCCATGCATTTTGCCCGTTTTCACCATTTCTGTTTGTGCAGCATTCCACAGTGCCTCATGAGTTTGAGCATGTTCAAACTCTGTCAAAGAGTAGGTGTCTGCACGGCTGTCATTGCTATGAAGTGTCAGTGTTTGTTGAGCCCAGTCAGCTAAGCCTTTAAAACTGTCATACTCTCGATTGTAGTAGCAATAATTGTCAGACAGTTCTTTGCGAACGATTAACTCTTCGAGAAAAGTCTCTTTGTTTTTTGCTGAAGAATCAGCTTTCTGTACTTCTAACGCAACGCGTTGTGCAGAGACTTGGCCGAAATGGAGATATGGAGAAAGCCGTGATTGTGCATCCTGATTGGGATCGTTACGTAAATCTGAGTAGTGATCTAATCGTGTATCAATAAAATCAAACAACATTGTGCGTCCGGCTTTTTCGCCACTTTTTACCCAGTTTACCTTGCTAACACTTTCATCTACTTCAATTGATTGTCGAATTTTTATCCAGTTGTTTTTGGGTAATTGTTTTGCATATTCTTGTTGGTGCAAGCTCGGGAATTCGGTAAGATAGTGAGGTAATAACTTGTGTACTTTGGGACGAAAAGTATACGCCGCAAATTCTAGTTTGGGAGAAGCGACCCAACACGGGATGATGTTGTGACTGTCAACTTCAACAACTGGGATGGGCGGCACTGTTTGTGCTAATTGATCATTCCAGTGGCGGTTGATACGGAGTGGAGAAAAATCAACGATGACCGCTCCGGCTTGTGTACTCTCTATAAATTGTCGTATTTCCAGCGAAGGATCGCCTAAAAGAAACGTGAAAGGAATGTTCAGACTATGCAATTTTTTCTCTACTTCTTTCAACCCATCAATCATGAATTCTAGCATTCGAGCTGTTCCCGAGTATTGTTCCAAATTTCTTCGTAAACAAAAGACCACTTGGACATAGGTACTGTGTTGTTGTGCGAGTGTTTGTGCGTAGTGTAAACCCCAATGGTCCTCCACTCGATGATCACGGGTCATCCAATAAATGATGGGACCGTGTAGATAGGAAGCTTTATTTAGCTGGCGGTGTCTGTTAGGTGTGTGTATGTTTTGTTTGCTTTGCATACTGTCCAAATAGATAAGGAATTGAATTGGCGAGTGTGAATAAATGAAAAAAGAATAGTATTGACAACACTAGATACGTCAACATAGTAGGCAATACGCCATGTTTACGAAACCTACGATCCGATACATGTAACACAATAGGTAACGTTCTGAAGCGATGACGTCTTCCTACTCTTCTAATAAATTCGATATCATCAAATTTCAAGTCATTTCGAAAACCCTTGTGTTTGACAAATACCTCTTTTTTGACAACGATGCAGGAACCAGCTCCGGACGGTTGAATATACTGAAAGAGATAAAAAAGTCCATTAAAAAAAGCATAACAGCTTTTAATCA
>CAZULU010000102.1:0-2271 GCA_964621585.1 uncultured Pseudomonadales bacterium | reverse complement strand
ATACTGCCTTTGCAAAAATTAAAGTCATCGGTGTCGGTGGTGGTGGCGGAAACGCTGTTAACTCCATGATTGAATCTGGAAAGATCCAAGGGGTAGAGTTTATTTCTGTCAACACTGACGCTCAAGCATTATTAACCTCCAAAGCAGATACCAAACTTCAAATTGGCACCAACTTCACCAAGGGGTTGGGGAGTGGGGCTGATCCAGAAGTAGGACAACAAGCAGCAGAAGAATCCCGTGAAAAAATTCAAGAACTCTTATTCGATACAGATATGGTGTTTATCACTGCTGGAATGGGTGGTGGAACTGGTACCGGAGCTTCACCGATCATCGCAGAGATTGCAAAACAAACTGGAGCACTGACTGTTGCTGTTGTCACCAAACCATTTCTTTTTGAAGGTATCCGCCGCATGAATTCTGCCGAAGAAGGGATTGAACAACTCAAAGATAATGTTGACACCCTTATCGTCATTCCTAACCAGCGCCTCATGGACGTGGTCGATAAAAAGATGACACTGTTGGATGCGTTTCGCCTAGCGGACAATGTCTTAGGTCAAGGGGTCAAAGGTATTGCTGATTTGATCACCGTTCCAGGATTGATCAACGTTGACTTTGCTGATGTTAAAACAATTATGTCCGAATCTGGTTCTGCGTTGATGGGTATTGGAACTGCAACCGGAGAAAACCGTGCCGTGAATGCTGCTCGTATGGCAATTTCCTCACCACTGTTAGAAGTATCTATCGATGGAGCAAAGGGAGTGTTATACAACATTATCGGTGGCGCAGATATGACGATGTCCGAAGTTTCAGATGCTTCAGCCATTATTGCTTCTGCAGCTGACCCTGACGCCAACATCATTTTCGGGGCTACAATCGACGAATCACTAGGGTCTGAACTTCGTATTAGTGTCATTGCAACTGGATTCGATGGTCACACGCCATATGGAGCACTCAAACGACCAACATTTGGCGCTTATACTCGACAATCTCAGCAAAAAATTGAAGATGAACCTGCTCAACCAGTAATAGAATCTGCACCTACAAATTATACTCAACCCCAAATCAGTGGTCGCCCTACTTTTATGGGTGGTGCTGGACAATCACATCACATTCAACATACCCCAGCAGCTCCAACCTATCCATCATCAAATACTCCCTCTGCCAACCAGCAACCTACTCCAGCAGAACAAGGTGGGAATGATTTTGAAGATGAATTTGATATCCCAGCATTCCTACGACAAGGAAAGTAGCGGAAATTACTGACCCAAGACTGTTTTGATACGTTCTACTACTTGAGAAATACTAAAGTTGGATTTGACTAAATAGTCAATTGCTCCAATTTCCCGCGCCACCTTTTCTTCGCTATCTAAGTTGGTCAAGATAATGACTGGAATCGCAGAAGTTTTTGGATCCTTTTTTATTTCTTCTAAGAGATCAAATCCATTTCTTCCACCAGGAAGCATAATGTCTAACACAATCAGATCAGGATGTTGTTCTTGGAGAGCGGCAGTTGCTTTACTTGCATCGCTCATCATTGTTACGGTATATCCTTCCTTTGATAATGCTTCATTGTACAAATCCAACAATTGGGAATTATCCTCAACAATCATAATGTGTTTCATAGGGTGCATCCTCCACAAAGACATAGGTGTAGTAATGTAATCGTTATTGTTTCTGTACTATCAAGGTTTCCGGAAAACAAACATGAAAGGTAGAGCCTCTGTTTTCTTGGCTCTCAAACCATAGCTTTCCACCCCATTTTTTTACAAAAGACTGTACAACATACAACCCCAAACCAGTTCCAGAGATTGCTGTTTCACTTACATTTTCGGCCCGGAAAAATCGCTCAAAAATATGTGGTTTATCAACTTCTGGAATTCCAATTCCGGTATCTCGTATTTCTAAACACAATCCTTCTTCAACATGTTTTAGACTTAGATTCACTTGTCCACCCACGGTATTATATTTAATAGCATTCGACAACAAATTCTGCACAACTTGTCTGAAATACGTGGGATTAATGTTCAATAGAACACCTTGTAGAGTAGGCTCATTGAGCTCACAGTGCACAGATATTTCTCGTGCTTGCGCTTCAGGTTGTAAGTACTTTATGACTGCCTGAATTTCTTGTTCAACTGATGTTGTACGCTGATCACTATCTGGTTATTCTTTATCACGACTTAGCTTAGATAATCTCGCGATGCTTCATCTATCTTCTACTAAACCAATCATTTGGATATTGTTTTGATAGAGCTTTTCAATTTTTGATCT
>CAZULU010000101.1:0-2298 GCA_964621585.1 uncultured Pseudomonadales bacterium | reverse complement strand
CACATTGAAGAAAAATTCTCCCAAAAATCGCTATCCAGAGCCAACTGTGATTGGATCAGTTCTACACACGCAACGATGTATTTCGCAACGTCATTGCATTGATCACTACAATAACTGACGAGAGTGCCATGGCTATAGCTCCCACCTGAGGACTAAGTTGAAAACCAAATGGAATAAACACGCCAGCTGCAGCTGGAATAGCAACTACGTTGTACCCCAACGCCCAGAATAGATTTTGCGACATTTTCCTATACACTTTTCTGGACAGTATCAACAAGCTGACAATATCTTGTGGATCACTTTGTGTCAAAATCACATCGCCTGCTTCTACCGCTACGTCAGTGCCCGCTCCGATTGCTATTCCAACATTTGCCTGAGTCAAAGCAGGGGCATCATTCACTCCATCCCCCACCATTAATACAACTTCTCCCTTGTTTTGTAGCTCTTTGATGTGTTGATACTTATGTTCAGGTAGTACTTCCGCAAAAAAAGTATCAATCTCTAGTGTTTTTGCAACGGTTTGGGCGACTTTTTCATTATCTCCAGTTAACATCGCTACTTTTACACCGAGTTGATGGAGATCTTTTACCGCTTGATATGCAGATTGCTTAATTTGATCAGAAAGAGCTAGAAGGCCGATCACAGTTTTATCATCTGCCACAAAAATAACAGTTTTTCCCTCTTCAGACATCCGGGTAAATTCTTCTGTAGATTCAACTGTCAGCAATTGCTTTTCTTCCATCAGTCGAGCATTGCCGACCCAATACGTTTTTCCTTTTATAACTCCGCTGACACCTTTTCCAGCCAGATTTTTAAACTTCTCGACTGTGGTCAATGAGACCTTTTGCTCTTGAGCATATTTGACAATGGAAACTCCAATCACGTGTGATGACGATTGCTCCAAAGAAGCGGCCACGCGCAAAAGATCTTTCCCACTTTCTTTTTTAGAAATCAAACTCACCACTTCTGTGATGCCAAAGGACCCCTCAGTCAACGTTCCTGTTTTATCAAATGCGACATAGGTGCTGTTTTTGACGACTTCAAGTTTTCCCATGTCTTTGATGAACATACCATTTTTAACGGCCAATCTAGTAGCTATTGTTGACACAGTTGGAATTGCTAAACCCAAGGCATGAGGACAGGCAATCACTAACACCGTAATAGCTAAGGTAAGTGCAAAAGAAAAAGTTGCGCCTGCCAGAAAAGTCCACACCAAAAGCGTTCCTAAAGCAACACCCAAAGCAATAATAGTTAACCAAGATGCCGCACGATCTGCCAACAATTGAGCTGAGGGTTTTGTTTGTTGAGCGTGACTGATCAATGTTTGAATTTGACCAATTGTTGAGTTGCTTCCAACACGATCAAGTTTTACCTCAACCGAAGAATCAAGACTAATACTGCCCGCCACGACGCGTTCATCAATAGATTTGGAAATAGGTTTTGATTCACCGCTAATCAGTGCTTCATCAAAGTTTGATTCACCTTTGGTAATGATCCCATCTGCTGGGACTTTCTCACCTGGTTTTATCAGAACTACGTCCCCTTCTTTCAATTCGGTGACAGGCATCTCATGAATCATGCCATCATGTACTACATGAGCTTCTTTTGGTAAAAGTTTTGCCACTTCCTGCAACGCATCGCCAGCGGCAGAACTGGATTTGGCTTCCAAGTAATGTCCAAACAGCAATACCCAGATTAAGGTGGAAATTTCCAGGTAAAATTCAGTATCCAAAAACGGTAAAAAAGTAGATGCTACTGAAAATAAGTATCCCGCACCGATCGCGACGGATACAAGAGTCATCATTCCTAGTTTTCGTGCTTTTACTTCATGCCAAGCATGCACGAAGAAAATAAGACCAAAGTAGAAAACCAGAGTTGCTAATCCAAATTCGATGAAGGGGCGAAATGCAAAATCTTCATACCCTAAGAGAGTCATTCCTACCATACTGGAAGCAACTAAGGGAATAAGTATGAATGTCACAATATAAAACCGGCGCAAAAAGTCGGGAGCTGATTCAGCCGCCCCATGGGTGTGCATATGGTTGTTAGAAGTCCCAGTATGGGCGGAGTGTTCATGATGGGAATGATGAGAGGTTTGATTCATACTATTTACTATAGTAGATAAAAGATGAAGCTACCATGAAGAAATATGTAATCTAGTGTTATTTCTTCATCTTCTCTTCATTTTTTGTACAGTAAGATACACAAGTTATCAGTAAAAGGATTGTCTATGAAACATACAACTTTGCCCATCAATGGTATGCACTGCAGATCATGTGATTTGTTACTTGCAGACGG
>CAZULU010000100.1:0-2332 GCA_964621585.1 uncultured Pseudomonadales bacterium | reverse complement strand
TTGTTGCGTTTCTCTGTCCCTAGCGGGCATTGGAATCTTGTCTTAATACTCATTTTGCACTCGATCAACCATGAATGAACCTGCACCTGGTCCACCTAAAGAACCTCCATTTTTGTCAAAAAGGGAACGAATCTCGGATGCCGTGCGCATTTTATTATCTGTAACCACCACCACTAATATACCAACTCCACCCGGGCCATACCCTTCGTATAAAATTTCTTCCAATGCTCCACCTTTACCAACTCCTAATGCGCGATCAATGGCCCGCTTGATGTTTTCATTGGGCATATTGGCTCCACGTGCTTTATCAACCGCTAATCGCAATGTCGGATTTTTATCTGGCTCACCTGATTTGCCTTCTTTGACGGCGATTCGAATGTTTTTAGAAAGTTGACTGAAAAGTTTGCCACGTTTGGCATCAAGTGCACCTTTTTTGTGCTTAATGGTTGACCACTTACTGTGACCTGACATATAAACTCCGTTACTTCTGAGATTCGAGATTAGTTATCTGAGATTGGTCCATACTACTCTCTGGTATCCAGTCTCTAATATACAAGATTTGTATAAACCATTCTCTGGTATCCAGTCTCTGATCTCTAATTTAATGCTCCAAGACTTGACCGAGGACGTCCAAAGGAATTTGTTCCTTGGTATCTGTATCATCTGAGTCATCTGTCTCTTCAAACTCTACCTCTGTTGCCTCATCACTTAATTCGGAATCGATACTTCCCTCTTCTGGGGTTTCCAATAATATATCATCACTAAAGCTGACCTTGGGAGAAACAAATGATGGGATGTGTTCGTTTTCAGAGGAGCGCAGTGTTTCTTTTATAAATACCGCACACTCACTCTTCGAAACAGAGCGAATCAAACACTCATATTTATTGCCGGTTTTCATCAATTGGGAAAGATGTTTGGAAATATCTTCCGGCAAAGACCCAATATACTCACCATCTTTGGTAGTTACGGTCACAAAACGACCTTTTGACTTTAGCTCACAACGCATGGCTACCATCAGTCGCTCAGTAACAGCATTCCCTGCCAACCGGTGAAGTTGAATCACTTTACTCTTCCCTGGTTCTTCAACAAAATCCTCTGACGCATTGATATGCTCGGCTTTCATAGTGATGTTTTTGTTGAGCATTTCTAAATATTTTTTCGCCACCCCATTCAGTTTTTCAATCTCTAATACTTTTTCATACGCTTCGATCGCTTGCTTCTTTTTCCCAAGCTGCATGTAACAAAACCCCAATCGATTAAGGGCGGAGATATTCTGGGCATCATTAACCAAGATCGCTTCATTGGCTTCGACGGCTTGTTGCCATTCTCCTTTGGTAGCGCAATCGATGGCTTGTTTTTGGAGTCGTGTAAGTTGATTCATGGATCCTTGAATTGGATGTAAGTTATTAGATGTAAGATGTAGGCTGAATGTTCTATTCTATTTTTGCAAAATGTTACGGCTGAAGTCCTTTACTGTCAAGCACACATTTATACTTTGAAAATACTACTACTCGCCCACGGAAAAGTACTCCATATCTTCCCCTAACATCAGCACAATATCACTTCGATACTCTTGTGTGACTTTTTCGCTTGTTTCTATCACGATAGGAAACGGGAAGAAATCTTGCAAAGACTCGACTATATCTGGATCTTTGATCGTAGGACTCACATACAAGGTAGTCTGAGAAATGGGTTCATTATATTTACTGGAAATATTGACAATCCGAAAGCCAATTTGTGAAAACACCGTTCCAACCCTAGTCGCAATACCATTGAGCTGGGTTGTATTGACTACACCTAGGTTAATGTTTTGCTTCTGAATAGTTAAATTGGAGAGAAACGATGCAAAATGTTCATTTACACCTGAAGTTGAGACGACTCGGCCATCGTCCGATAAAGTTGTTACTCGATGATCAGGCACAAATCGCACATGCGCTATGCGCAATTGTGATACAAATTTCCAAATTTTGAGTCGATCACTGAGCATCAAGCTACTTTCTGCGGAACTCATCTTTTCCATGGACAACCTAGCCTTCAAGGAAGCAAGATCAGTCATTGGTTGAGCGTCATCAATAACGAGCCATCCATCAGCTACAAAGCCGAAATGATACCCTATAATCGCTTGTACATGGGTGAATTCCTGTTCTTTCATCATTGCTATCAATTCATATACAGAGGCTTGTCCTCGTCCTGCTAATAAATCTATTTTCAAGTCAGAAGGAAGCGGCAACACAATCGCTTGCTTGCGTCGACCATCTACGGACAGTAAAGTGAGGTGCGGTGGCAGACTGTTTTCAGAGTCTTGCTGTATTATCACAACATTTAATCTAGA
>CAZULU010000099.1:0-2380 GCA_964621585.1 uncultured Pseudomonadales bacterium | reverse complement strand
AGCACACCTGATTTTGCTTTGTCAGCAGCTTGCGCTTCAGAACCAGGAATATTTATTACTGGATTAGTGATTTGAGCTAAAAGGTTGTTGTTCATAAGTGTTCCTTAAAAAGGAAGAGTGGTATCCATCGTAGGATTTAATCGCAAGATTTCGCGAGCTGGATTTAGGATGTTTAGGCCCACCACACTACTAATCACTCCAATAATTGCATACGACACAATCACAATAATTAATCCAATCGCACCGTTGGTCATTTGTTTCTTGGCTTGATCGACTTTGCCTTGATCTCCCCCAGCTAAAATCCACTGCAAGCCGCCAAACACAAAGAATAGTAAAAACGCTAATCCCGCAATTACCGTAATCGTACCAATTGTGTTAGACAAAAAGCGTTCAAACTCTGTTCCGGCAGACGCCAATGCGGTATCTTGATTTGTTAAATCAACATTGAAGGAATCCGAAGGGGCTCGAAAGCCACCGAGATTGCCTGATGGATCAATTGCTGCAAGTGTTTTTTTTATCATAATATTCAGAATTATTGAGGCACACCTTCAAGTCTTGGACTTAAAATAAAGGTTGCATCACCAAACAATAAGTAACTCACAATTGCGGTAATCACAAACGAACCCACAATCACCGATAATCCAATCAGACTCATCAAGATACTCTGCCAAGCGGTTTCAACTGCTTTTACGTTATTGGCTGCAGTAATATAGGTAAATCCAGCAAGTACTAAATTGAATAAAGAAAACGCTCCAGCAACAATCGTAATCAAGCGAATAATATTGGAGACGAACAAGATTAAGCCAAAACCTTCTCCCCCATGGTTATACGCCCCAACACCTGGAGGTGGTGCGACTCGACCAAAAAATTGAATTGCGTAGAGTGAAAAAGCTGTAATCATAGTTATCGAGTACTATTTAAAATAGGAACTCCTGTTAGGAACTCCACAATCTGAATGATCCAGTAGGCTGAAAACATAATAACAAATCCGATAAGAGCTGTGGTGATCTGCTTTTGACCGTCTTCAACTCCCTTGGAGGATCCAGAGGTAATTATACTAAAGCCACCGAGAATTAACAAGAAAAGGAAGATCACCCCCGCCAAGATGAACAGGTTGGGCACAAGAAGATTGATAAGGGAAGCAGGTGTATCAAAGACTTCACCTACTGCTCTATTTTCATTGAGCTTGACTGCGTTTTGCAAATCAATTTGAGCTAATAACCTAGAACTCATGGGGTGATTATATCTCAACCACAAAAAAAGCAGAAGCAGCATTCTCTGACTTTAGACAGATTTGATATATTCTTGTTATAATAGCTTTTTCGCCTATGAAACATCGCTACAATGAACACGCACTAGTCGTTGATCTGAAGCTTGGTTTACCAGAAGCGGTTGATGTGTGGTACAAGTCGTATCAAAAGACAGTAACCTCCTTTGTCAGCAAAAAGATCGATCACACACATGATGTTGATGAAATTGTTCGGGAAACTTTTCTTAATTGTTTGCGCCAACTACCCCTTTTTCAAGAAAAATCTAGTTTAAAAACCTGGATGCTCAAAATCGCCAGTCATGAAATTGCAGATTACTACCGTCGCAAGTATGCCAAAAAAATTGTAAAAGCAATACCGCTCACTACGTTTCTGCTAGCGGAAGATCCCAAAAACATGCACGAAACTTCCGAATATGTCGTTGAAGTTTTACGCCGCATGCGGGCAGATTACTCAGAATTGTTGATGCTCAAATATGTTGATCAAATCTCAGTCAAAGAAATTGCCCACCGCCTCCAACGTTCTATTAAATCCATTGAAGCTGATCTTTTCCGGGCGAGAAAAGAATTCCGAGAGCTATATGCTACAATGAATCTTTAGCATAAATTTCTGATGCATCACTTTTCCTCATTTATATGAAAAAACAGCAAGATATATTTGTTCAAACACTTCAATCGTTTGCACAACGACAATCCAAATTGCAAAATACCTCTGTATTTCCCCCAATCTTCAACCCTGTTACCACAATGATTGGCCAATATCCCTGGCAATCCCTGCTGGTGTTGTCGTTTTTTACTTCGTGGGTAGTGTTCTTAATTTGGTTTGAATTTTTCTTCAATTTCGTTCACAATATCATTTAGGTTATCTCACCAATTAGTGTCTATACAGCAATAATCGGGCTTGTCTGTGCTAGAAAGTCTCAGAGTTGTTATGCAGATTGTAACAGTTGTTACCTCGGTCATTTATTCAATCTTCCAAATTAGTGGGGGGTTACTTCTTCATCCTTACCAAACCATGCAACATGTTGTAGAAGAAAAAGTGTTTGCCTGGTTAACCTTCTTGCCTTCTGTCTTAGCTTTATTCTCGATTGGGGTGTGGTGGGTAGCTCTCAA
>CAZULU010000098.1:0-2420 GCA_964621585.1 uncultured Pseudomonadales bacterium | reverse complement strand
ATTAATGGGAAATACAACAAGTATGGGATTACAAAAAGTGACACAAATGGCACTTTGTCATCTATGAAAGGAATACGCAGTTTACGTCCTTGTTTAATCAATCGATTTAAAGGGAAATACAACATGATAATCACAAAGCTGAATAACGAAAGAAATAGTGTCGAATTGAGCAAAAACATACGAGTAGACTAGTATTGTGGCAAGAAGTGCTTAATGTTTTGTTGGTTAACGACTACTTGTTGTACCCCTTGCTCAACTATCGCTCGAGCAGCTTTTCGTACGGCACCTTGGAGAGTTCTTTGTAAGGTACGAATACCAGCATCATATCCCAAAGGACGTACAAATTGCTCCCACAATGCATCATCAATAATCAACTGCTCAGGCTTAAGGCCAGCTTCTTCATAGAGCTTTGGCATGATATATCGTTTTGCAATTTCAATTTTCTCTTGATCACTGTAGGAAGGCATTGTGATTTGCTCCAATCGATCATACACAGCTGTAGCAATACCTCGAGTATTATTTGCTGTAGCAATAAAAATTACCTCAGATAAGTTCATTGGATAGTCAATATAATGATCTGTGAATGCGTAGTTTTGACCTGGATCAAGAAGCTCTACCAACACACCCATAATGTCGTTACGGGCTTCTTCTGCCACCCGATCAATTTCGTCCAATAAAATGACTGGATTTCTGGTGCCAGCATCGCGTAACCCTTTAATGACATACCCGGGCTCAGATTCTAAGTGTAAACGTGACTGTCCTCGTAAATCACGTGCAGAACCCATTCCACCAAATGGAATACGGATAATTTTTCGCCCTAGTGCTTCAGCCAATGAATAAGCGAAGGTAGTTTTACCGGTACCAACTAGACCTACTAACAAAAGGATAGGTGCTTTGACAATTGGATTCTCTTGAGACTGGCTTTTAAGCTTGAGCACTGAAACATATTCTAAAAAGCGATCCTTCACTTCTTGCATCCCAAAGTGATGTTGCTCAAACACTTGTTTGGTGCGTTCGAGATCCAATACGTCTTGAGTTTTTTTATTCCAAGGTAAGCTTACAATCCAATCAATGTACTTAGAAACACGCTCATATTTCTCGTCATATGAACCAAGCTGAGCACTTCTCTCTAATCGTTGGATTTCTTTTTCAATTTTAAAACGTAACTCGTCAGGAACTTCCGCAGCAACGACTTTATTCTTGAGGTCTTGTAATTCAACAACTAGTGATTCAGGAAGATCTACCATAGGCTACGCTTTCTCCATTTTTTCTTTGGTTAAAAGGCCTTCTTTGCCTCCCATAAACTGTATCACATGAGATGCATTTTTCTTGCCCCATTCCACACACTCCGGGACTGATTTACCAACGAGTAATGCGCTAATAAATCCCGAGGTAAAAGCATCTCCAGCTCCAGTTTCTTCAATGCTTGTAATTTTATCTGCCTGATACCGAATCACTTCAACTCCGTCTACCAATACAACACCCCCTTGCTTGCCATCTGTGATCACAATCATAGGGATGACTCGTAAAAATACTTCGTGCAATTTCGAAATATGTTCCCACTCTTCTTTATTCAATAGTAATACATCACAACGAATGCTCTCTGGATCCAGCTGCCCATGCAAAAATACATCTAAATCTTTTGGGGACGGTGTCCAAGAACAACCTATTTCCTTATGTTGGAGAAACTCAAAGACATCAAATAGGATGGCTTTTTCACCTCCCAATGTCCCTAAATGAATCCACCGAGTTCGGTGCAAATGATCCCAAGGAATATCTCGACTCTCTAATTGGTAAGCTGCACCCCGGTGAGTCATAATCGTTCGACCACCATTGGCGGCAACCAATAAAACAGATACCGCGGTATCCTCTAGTCGCTCGGCAATCATAAACTGGGTATCTACCCCTTCTTTTTGTAACTCGTCACTAATCATGTGCGCAGGAAAATCTTGTCCCACTTCACACACCGCTGCAACTCGTAAACCTAAACGTGCACATCCAACTGCAACATTTGTTGCGCCTCCACCGCTCACCATTTTGAATGCTTCAACATCCATCTTGCCACCAAGTTTTTGGCACAACGCGACCCCACCTTGTTCTAACGGAGCCAGCGTAAACTCAGGCGATTTGACGGCAATATCCAACGTAGCAGATCCTATGGTAATAACATCGTACATATTTAAGCTCGATTGATACTTTGTAAGTACAGTATTGATAGTTATCTTAAATTTTTACCAGTCATGCGATTATTTTTAAAGCTCATTCGCATGGCTAATTCTCGTTCAAACCGTAAAAAGGCGGGAATTAGCTCTTCTTCATTCTTTACAATTTCAAACACTTCCATCTCATCTAGACCAATAAAAAAGTTATCGACCATCACTCTCACCACATCATGCAAAAACTCCACATAAAGAATAAAT
>CAZULU010000097.1:0-2442 GCA_964621585.1 uncultured Pseudomonadales bacterium | reverse complement strand
TGAAAATCTTTTGGCGTATGGAGGGTGTGTGGCAATTGAGAGTTATGTGCATAACGTTTACGAGATAACCGGCTGGCGACGCCGGAGCGATGCTGCTTGACTTACCTACCAACTGGCGACTGAGAAACTGGTGAAATTCAGCGCAGAGTAAGCCAGTCCGAGTTGATTGAGCCGTTAGGTATTTTTGTAGTTTTGTACTTACTGAAGGGAAACTTATCTACTTTTTGGACAAATGTAATCATAAATAATACCCATATGATTTGTTGAAGTAAATGCTTCCCAATGATACGAAGTGGGTTTAACTGATTCCCATTTCCCTCTTATAGCTGAGCTAAACCATCTAGCTTGATAACTACCATCTTTACAATCAACTATGTATATACTCTTACTCGCATACTGACCGTTTGCATCACAATCTCGACCTGAACACTCATTGATTTGAAGCCATTCAGATTTTATTAATGACTTTTCTTTTTTAATTGACCCATTTTTAATGTAAAATTTGCCTTTTTGATTTATTGGATTCACAAAATCACTAACGTAAGTATAATCATTTTGATTGAACGTTATAACACCCACCTCTCCGAATGTCCTTGCATTGCTTAAGACAGGCATAAGTAAAATAAATGATAGTAAAATAACTGTAGTTGAAGTAGATGATTGATTTTGAAACAAGGTTAAAACATGTTTTTTCATAATAACCCCCAGTTGATATTTTCTATGTCTATAATAGAATAGGCTAGCTACGCCATAGCACTTATGTTTGTATTTCATACAAACTTACTATATGTACACAAGTTAATTCAACTCACAGTAAGCAATCACGATGTTATAGAGGCGGTAATGGCTGATTTGACATTTCTTTCATAACTTTGACTGTTCTCAATTCAATATAGTTAAGAAAAAAATTGTAAATAATCCATAATACAAAAATAAATAGTGAAAAACGGTACATTTCCATATTTAATAACGCGCAACTAAAAAATAGAAATATTCCAAAATAAATCAGGTACAATTTCCTAACTGTCTTTATCAGGTCAATAGAAAAATTGTAAGCGACGTATCTAATGGTTTTTAGTTCAGACATATAATCAATAATAGGTTCCAAATTGCAGCCTACCAAATATTTCTGGTAAAAATTCTTAGCAATTACACACCAGTAGAAAAACAAGGCTGTTATAATCGGAAAAAACAAAAACAGATAAGTTCTGTAGTCATTCCAACCAGGGATTATTTCACCAATTTTTTTTAGGGCTTCATGTGGGTCGTTGTATATTGAAATGATTGTAAGAGCAGGAATAAAACCATAAAATATTTGAAGTGTTATGTTTAATGTGACTGTATTAATGATATCTTCCTTGGAAAACAAAATCTTCTCTCTTTTCATGCAACCTCCTTCAAGACCTAACACCTGAGTTAAGCCGCACCGCAGCACGGCCGCAAACAAGAACGCACACACCCAAAAAAATTGCGGCCGTGATGCGGTGTCGGCTTGAACGAATTGTTAGGCGCGTGCACCACGATCCGGTTTTCTTATTTGCTTGTATGCAATTTTCACGTCATCGAAGCCATAGGTGCGTTCAAGCCGTTTGACAATGAAGTGCCCTCTTGCCATGTCTTGGTAGAAGTCAGTGAAAAGCAGATTAATACTTGCGCCAGTAACTGCTCCTACAACGGGCACAGCTTGTGCGGCGAACTTTTCAGTAACGACAACTCCAAATCGAGCAGCGACTTTTTCAATTAGAGTGGCAAGCCATTTCCCAGACTGTTCCGCTACAAGTTTCTGGGCATTCTTTGTTGTTTGTTTTGCGGCCAATTCTGCAAGTTCTTTTGAGAGGTGCCGCATTGTCTGTGTGGTAAAACTTCTTACCGCGTAGTACCCAGTGTCCGCTGCGTCATCAGAGGTTGAGTTGCCGCCAAGGGCGAAGACCTCAATACATGCTTGTTTTGTATCAAAATCATCAAGGTCGAACCCCTCGCTGCGTGCAATATCTGCAACAGCTCTCATCATAATTGTTGTAGTTATTGGAAGTTCAATCCCGAGGGCTAAAAAACCGAAAGCGCCACCCGCGGCTCCAGATATCGCCGCGTAAAGTTTGTTGGTCTTTGTTGAAGATGTCCTGCCTGGCTCATTGTCGAGGCTCCATAGTGCTGCTGATGCGGACTTGTTTAGCGCAGCGACGACAATGTTATTAATCTTTTTGGACGCAAATTTAGGTAGCTTTGCGACAACAAATTCAACTGGAGATCCGATCAAATTTGATATTTGCGCTGTGATGCTTGGTGTTTCGAGCAGCTCTACTGCCTTCTTTAGGTCGGCGTAGTCTTTGGCATTGTCTTTGATCTTCATTGGCCTGTCGTGATGATGTGGTCGGGATGGCGCGCCTAACCTCGTCGATATCACCCGAGCAGGCGACCCGAACGTTCGGAGGCTCCTCGCTG
>CAZULU010000096.1:0-2447 GCA_964621585.1 uncultured Pseudomonadales bacterium | reverse complement strand
GGCTTTTTTATTGGATTAGCGATTGTAATTGCTGTGTTGGTAGCAGAGAAAATTATAAAAAAACACCAGTTGCCAATTTCGATAGAGCAGGTATTTTTTCCAGTTATGTTGAGTGGGTTGATTGGCGCCCGTGCGTATCACTTGATTACAGATTGGCAGTTGTATCACAGTGCCTCACTCTTAGAGTTGATGGCTGTGTGGAATGGAGGATTGGGAGTCATTGGAGGATTAGTCGGTGGTTTGATGGGGCTATATGGAGTGTTGTGGTGGCAGCAGAAGAAACAACTTTTTATAGACGTGTTAGATGTCTTGGCGTTGACAATTCCGTTGGCGCAGGCAATTGGGCGATGGGGTAATTATTTTAATCAAGAATTGTTTGGAATCCCAACCATTTTGCCATGGGCAATCACGATTGATGAACAATTTCGACCAACCGGATACCAACAGTTTTCGACTTTTCATCCGTTGTTTTTGTATGAAATGATATTAAGTCTGATCCTATTTGGTATTTTGTGGTGGGGGTATCAAACTCAAAAATGGTTAGTGGGAAGTGGGCGATTGGTGTCCGTGTATATCATGGGGTATAGCATGATCCGCTTTAGCCTAGAATTTTTACGCATTGAGTCAGCTCGGTTGGAAGGGGTGTTTGGAGTATTAACGATTGCCCAGTGGATGATGATAGTGTTGGGTGTAGCAGCGTTATTATTGTTCCGACATACTGTTCGAAAATAATATGAAAAATATGCAGACCAAACTACTGCTGTTGGGGATTTTTCTCATCATAGTGAGTGGGATGGGTTATTTTTTTAGTCGATCTACCCAGTCAGCATCATTTCGTAATATTCGAATACATAATCAAACATTTACAGTTGAAGTCGCAGATACAGACCAACGACGAGTGCAAGGTTTGAGTGGAAGGAACAGTATTGGAAGTGATGGAATGCTGTTTGTGTTTGATGAACCAGGTCGACCTGGTTTCTGGATGAAAGATATGCTGATTGATTTAGATTTCATTTGGATTCGAGATAATCAAGTGGTCCACATTATGACAGATGTTCCCAAACCAGCAGAAGAAACAGCGCTTAGCCAATTACCGGTTTACGTTCCTGATCAAGAAGTAGATGCAATGTTGGAGGTTGCTGCTGGTTTTGTGACAGAGTACCAAATTGTAGTGGGAGATAGGATTGAGCTTCTCTAGTAATCTCTATGAATCAACTTATATTAGCCTCTACCTCTTTTCGTCGTCAGGAATTGCTCACTTGGTTGGGAATTCCCTTTGAAATTGTAAGTCCAGATTTTGAAGAAGAAGCTGTTTCCTTTGATGAAATTAAAGATGTTGAAAAGTTTGTAAAAACTCTTGCAATCGGCAAATTGTTCAGTGTTATTGATACGTATCGAGATGCTACTATTGTGACGGCTGATACAATTGTATATTTTCAGGGTGAGGTATATGGGAAGCCCAGAAATCTTGATCATGCAAGAGAAATGTTGAGGATGCTTCTTGGCAATACTCATCAGGTATACTCAGCTATTTGTTTTGGTCAGCCGAGGACGGGTGTCACAAAAGTTATTACAGAGGTTTCTTCTGTGACGTTTCGCGCAGCTACTTCAACTGAATTGGAGCAGTATATTCAAACCAGCGAGTCTTTAGGCAAGGCGGGGAGCTATGCAATTCAAGGCGGTGCAAAAAAGTTTGTACAAAGAGTAGAAGGAAGCTGGACTAATGTATTAGGATTACCACTTATTCCGGTGGCGAAGGAATTGAGAGCTTTAGAGCATGATGTAGATGTAATGGTAGACGTTGAAGAGATGATTTATCAAAATCTGGGAGTACGCTCATGAAGCAAGGACTCATCTATGTATTTACTGGGGAAGGAAAAGGGAAGACTTCGGCTGCCTTAGGAACGCTTGTGCGTGGTATTGGGTCTGGTTGGCGGGTAGGGTGGGTGAGCTTTTATAAAGAACCCCAGTGGAAACTCAGTGAATTTGCATTTTTGGATTACTTAACGACTGAGGCTCGATCCCGAGTAGACATGCAGTTGATGGGGAAAGGCTTCTATTTAAGTGAGTCAGCGACGGCGATTGGTAATGTAAAAGTTGTTCCGGTCAATGAAGCGGTGGTAGTAGATGACGACTCGGCAGTGGATCATAAAAATGCTGCTTCTCAGGCCTTGCAGCTACTAAAGAAGATGGTGCAGTCTCAAGAGTTTGAGTTGGTTGTCATGGATGAGGTGTGTAATGCCATTGCTGATAAGTTGATTGAGGAGCAAGCACTTATCCAGATCTTACAACAACGAGGAAAAACACATCTAGTTTTGACTGGTCGTAATGCGAGCGATTCTCTCATTCAAGTCGTGGACTTAGCTAGCCAAATCAACAAAATAAAACATCCCTTTGATAAAGGGCAAAATGCAGTCCGAGGTCTTGATTTTTAGGGTACCTTTCCC
>CAZULU010000095.1:0-2450 GCA_964621585.1 uncultured Pseudomonadales bacterium | reverse complement strand
TGTGGCTGCAGCGAGTGTTCTTTTGGGAGAAGCCGGTGGAATGCTCTACGATTTGCAGGGAGATACTCTAGAAATAGATTGGGAAGATACAAAGAAAAAGTATCAATTATTTGCTTGTCATCCTGCTAATAAGGACACCGTTTTGGCATATTTGTAATTGATTCTGATTAAAAAAAAGAAAGCGCTTTCCTTCTTCAAGTACCTTTTCTTTTGAATATTTTCTGGCAACAGTCTTTCTTTGGTGTACATCTCTCCTCTTTTGCCAAAGCTACTGAGGACTTCATGTGTATTTCTTTAAGTATTTTTTGCCCCCAATTTTTTCAGGAAGAAGGCTTGTATCTGAATCAGGATACATTTGATAGCCGTTTCCATATCCTTGCTCTTTCATCAACTTGGTTGGGGCATTTCGGAGATTCATGGGGATGGGCAAATTGCCATATTTTTTGACATCGTCCAAAGCCGCAAAGTACGCATCATAGGCAGCGCGATCTTTTTTACACTGACACAAGTATGCGACACCATGCGCTAAGTTGATCTGTGCTTCGGGGTAGCCAATTTTGGTGACGGCGTCGAAGACTCCATTTGCGACCACGAGAGCAGTTGGTTGAGCCAAGCCGATATCTTCAGACGCAAAAATGATCATCCGGCGGGCAATAAACTTCGGGTCTTCTCCACTATCCACCATTCGTGCAAGATAATACAAAGCGGCATCGACATTACTAGCACGCATTGATTTGATAAAAGCGCTGATCGTATCGTAATGCTCTTCACCCTTTTTATCATAGCGGAGATGTGTTGATTGCAGAGTATTTTTGAGGCTTTCCAGCTCGAGATTTCCGTATAATTGGAGACACTGGTCAATTAATGTTAACGCTGAGCGAGCGTCGCCGTTGGCGAGGCGTGTTAGCCATTCTTTGGCGTCGAGAGTAATCGTTATTTCAAAATGGTTGGATCCTGAATTGCTTGACTTTTCTTCTTGACTGTTAGTCATGAATTCATTGCCAGGTTCAGGATGACGATTAATTAGGCTTACTGCTCGATCTATAACTTCTTCGATTTCTTTGTCTGTTAAGGCTTTCAAGACAAACACTCGGCATCGTGATAACAACGGGGCAATGACTTCAAAACTTGGATTTTCAGTGGTAGCACCTATTAAAATAATGGTGCCATCTTCCACATATGGTAATAAGAAATCTTGTTGAGCTTTATTAAACCGATGGATTTCATCAAGAAATACCACCGGGGTAAACATCGCAGAGATAAGAGGTTCATTTTCTCGGATACGCTTGACGTGATCGATAATATTTTTAATGTCATCTTTTTTGGCTGACACCGCAGACAGCTCAAAGAACTCTCTATCAGTTTCTTTGGCAATAATGCGCGCCAAAGTGGTCTTCCCTACTCCTGGTGGACCCCAGAAGATCAAGGAAAATGCTTGTTTTTTTTCGATCATGTTAAAAATAGGTTTACCTGGGGCTACCAAATGAGATTGACCAATATAGTCGGTGAGGTTTTGGGGACGGAGTAACGACGCGAGTGGAGCTGCAGTGTTTGGTGATTGGCGGTTGGTGGTTGGTGACATGTAGGTTCCCAGTATTAATTAAGAATAGCAGTTAAATCACCTTTGGGAAAGATTCGGATGCGCTGCATGCTACAATTGCAGCTATGTCAAAAGCACTCCCACAAAAATGGAAACTTCTCGAATCTCGTGATGTATCTCCTAGCAAATGGTTCCCAATAGAAGAACGTACCTATCAGTTGCCCAATGGGAATGTGGTTGAAGATTTCACAGTTACAACCTTGGCGGATGTGGCAATGATTGTTGCGATCACGCCAGATAAAAAAGTTGTGGCAATTCGACAATTTAAACCTGGTGCAGGAGAAGTCATTTTAGAATTCCCTGCCGGCAGGCAGGAAGGTTCTCATACTTCAATTGAAGAAACAGCGGTTCACGAACTTGAGGAAGAAACAGGTATAATAGTAGCGACAAAGGACTTACAGTTTTTGGGTGTGACAGCACCTTTTGTGACCAAAGCCACTGAACGAGTATATTGTTATCTTGTGACTGATGTAGTATTCAGTGGAAAGCAAAAACTAGATGAATTGGAGGATATCTTGGTTGAAGTATTCGATTTTGACGAGTTTGAAAAGGAACTCTACAACCAGATACCAATCACGAGTGTGACGTTGGTGGCATGGGAACTGGCAAAACGTAAATTTCCTGAGATTTTTTTAAAAAAGTAAGGTATACTAATTGCCTTCAAAGGGATTATTGTAGTGATAATTCTTGTAACAATTGAATATTCGGGGAGTAGCTCAGATGGCTAGAGTGCGCGCTTTGGGAGCGTGAGGCCGCAGGTTCGAGTCCTGTCTCCCCGACCATTTAAGACAACACGGTCTTTAAGCAGGGTATCAAAGGGTTCTTTTAGTTGATACTTCAATACTTCTTT
>CAZULU010000094.1:0-2468 GCA_964621585.1 uncultured Pseudomonadales bacterium | reverse complement strand
CATAATCACCAATATTTCACTATTTACCATTGTATAATATGGACATGCAAAAAACGCTTGAAACTATTGAAAAAAAATTACAAGAAAAAATATTGCCCGAATTAGAAAAAGGTCGCAAAGACTTTGATCGACCACATACTGAAGCAGTAGTGTATTGGATGAAACAACTCATCGCACAGATACAACCTGACATCGAACCTAAAATCCTCATCACCGCCGCCTATGCTCATGACTGGGGCTACATTGGTTTATTTGATGGAGTTAATAGCAGTGATCCCAAAGAAATTGCCAAACGTAAACCTCTACACATGGAACGCGGCGCTAAGTTAATTGGTTCATTTCTTCACCAAGAATTGGCAAATTATTTTTCTGAAACAGAGATTCAATCTGTCCAACACTTGGTTTTCATGCACGACAGAGTGGAAGAACTCCATACAGAAGATGAAATCTTGATCATGGAGGCAGATACTTTAGGGATGTTGGACACTGATCGCGTCAAACCCACATTCTCCAAAACAGATAATGAACGATTTATTGAAAAAGAAATTTTTGGTCGACGTTTTAAACACTTCCGTCACCCATTTGCACTAGCAAGCGGCAAAAAATTAGTAGAAAAGCGTATTAGTTTCTACGCATAGTTTCACTGCCAATTTGGACATACGTATCCAAATCTTGGAAAGAAAACTCAAAGTCAGGATCTTGCAACGCAGCTTCTACAGCACCTAGAGCTGAGTGGAACAGTTGTTGTCTCTGAAACTGATTATCACCAGCATCAAACAGTGCTGACACAAAAGCTTTGTATCCATAAAACAACGCCATAAATCTTCGAATATCTTGATCGCCTGTTTGCTCTGCATAACGAGTTACGAAGGTATCAGCCAATTCTGCAAATTCACTTGAGAGCACTTCTCCACCAGATTTATTGGCGTCTAAAAATGCTATATCAGCAAATGTGAAGACTACGTCTACACCAGCTTCGCCGAAACCAATAGAAGAGGGATCGATGATTTCTACTCGGTCACCTTGTTTATCAGTAAAAATATTCGCTGACCACAAATCTCCATGTACTGCACATAATCTTGTTTTACAATGTTGCATGTATTGATCGGCAAGTAATGACATTTTGTTCTTTAACAAAGTGACGTGTGCCTCAGTTATTTGTCCTTGAGAAAATTCTGGCATCAACGCTCCCAATCCTCCCAATCGAGTACCATCTTCAATCACATGATGAATTCCATGTCCATACAGTTCTTCAGATCGAGTATGGAGAGCTGAACCTAAGGGAGATTGATGAATAAAAACCATTTTGTCTGTAATACGATGGTAAACCATCTCCATAGCCTCTGGATTAAAAATGTTCTGCTCTTTGGTATGTTCAAGAGACTGAATAGTTGATAAACCTAACTGGCCTAATAAGCTAAGCAATTGTGTGTACTCTTCCGGATCCAATAGTTCTTGAATTGCTAACACTACTTGCATATCGATTAAAGTCTGACTGTCATAGTCCACTCCTAAATGAGTGATCTCACTTCCTGACAATCCATACACACCATAGGTCATAACCACACCATCTCTAGGTTGGGCACTCTTAATAAAATCTGCACGTTGACTCATCAAGACAGCCTGATCTTCAATGCCATTTTTGGCAACTTTGAGGAAAAATTCGGAAATCACTCCGTTGGATTCAATCGTTACTTTGTGACCTGTTGACCATGCACCCTGACCAATTTGCTCAATTGCTTGCACAGTAATCTCTCCAACCTCTTCCATTGGAAACAGAGTGTGTAAACTTTCTTGACTCAATTGAGTAATAGTAGAACGTATTTCTTCGACAGTAGGCATATTTCCCCTATTTGCTATAAGATTCAAGCTTGAATATGTTCGGTAATGAGCTGAATTAATTTCTTTTCATCTGCAGGGTTGTTTTCAAAATCTGCTACTTCTTCTTCGTCAATTACAATGATTTTGGCCCCGAGTTGCTGCAATTTTTTCTCCAGTGCTACCAGCCCTTCTTCTAGTTGTTCTAGATATTCTCGGGTGTAATACTCTAATTCATAATCTCGACCTCTTTTTTTAAGTCGGTTCATCAACGTGTCAATTGAGTACTTTAAGCGCACTACGCAAGAGTTAGTCATGTACCCATTAGCAAACTGATCATATAGTTTTTCATAAAAGTTCCACTCTTCTAAAGAAATATTTCCCACCAACAAATGACTATGGGTGTACACCCAGCTCATTAACAACCCACTATCAACAATGATAGTTTTTTCGGTATCGGTACTGTGCTCATGGATCATCTTCGAACGCTCATATGTTAACCACAGTTCGTTGGTAAAAGCCCATCGTTTGATGTCTTCTAAATACTGTTCACGAAACGGATCCAGTGTTTGAAACAGATCATCAGCATAGAGCGGATGACCTTGCAGTGCCTCAATCAACAACGGCATAGCTGTTGATTTTCCAGAAGC
>CAZULU010000093.1:0-2495 GCA_964621585.1 uncultured Pseudomonadales bacterium | reverse complement strand
TGCTATAATACTCTCCCATGGAAGTCCTATTCAAACAACAACAGTTTAATGATGCTTTTCAAGAGTTTATTGAACAAGTGCGTGAGGATACAACTAGAGATCCAGAAATCGCCTATGCACTCGAGGCAGTCTTATTATATGCAAATCGTTTTTATAACCAGATTCAAGACTGGAATGAAAACCCAGAATTAGCACAAGCAAACTGTCATCACGACAAGGAAGACCTCAAGTATCGTTTTCAGCAACTGTTTGAGAGACTTAAGGGTCATCTAGAGACCAATAATCTGACATTTAATTCAGAAGCATACGTCCGCTTCAAACACTAATTTTCACAAGCAAATAGAAATTTCTCACAAAATACGATACAATCTTCCCATCTGGAAACGCGTCGGTAGCTCAGCTGGATAGAGCAACTGCCTTCTAAGCAGTAGGTCGTGGGTTCGAGTCCCGCCCGACGCACATGAATCACGTTATATATTTACTAAAAAGCGTGTCTAAAGGTACTTACTACATTGGTTCAACTTCAAATCTTCAAAGAAGACTCAAAGAACATCATAGTGGAAAAAGTAAATATACTAAAACTGTTCTCCCAGTTACACTGATTGGATTTATTGAATGTGAAAGCTCGTCAATAGCAAAATGGAAAGAAAAAGAACTTAAAAAGAGTGCTTGGAAAAGAAAAAAATTTATCTCTGAACTGGAAGGTTCGAGTCTCTCCGAGTCTATCGACTCGTAGAGTCGGAGACCCGCCCGACGCACAATTTCTCTTTGACTTCCTCGAAAAAACAGCCTTTTTTTTACCAAATTATTACATGCATTTAACCGATTATAGGGTATAATTACCTCTTGTAGTAGAAAAATATGAAACAGATTCCTCTTACCAAGCCAAAGCTTATCGTGTTTGATGTAGACAAAACACTTACAGGTGTAACCACTTGGTACTATCTGACTGAAGCACTGGGTGGTGATATTGAACAACATTTTCAACTCTACTCTCGCTATAAAAAGGGAGAACTTGATTTTGATACCGTGTGCAATGAGTTAATGACCATGTATAGCAAAGCACATGGCAAAGCGATTACTCGCAAAGAGCTCTATGATGTTTTTTTTCAGTTGCGACTAAAAGGTGAAGCGTTTTCTACTTTTTCAGACATAAAAGAAAGAGGGATCGCTTTAGCCCTCATTTCTAGCTCTATTGATATGTTTGTTGAGATGGTGGCTGAACGTTTACAAATTGAGCATTGGTACGCTAACTCCCAACTAGTTTTTAATGAAAAAGATGAGTGGGTTCGCTTTGAATATGATAGAAATGAAGCAGAACTTAAGCTCACACAGCTTCAGGAGTTACAAAAAAAGCTTGATTTATCTGCTGATGAGATTTGGGTGGTGGGTGATGGTAGATCAGACATGTTACTGTTTAAAAACTACACAGGAATTGCACTCGATAGTGATAGCAACGAACTTTCATTACTAGCATGGAAAGAAATCAAATACTTGCCCTCTTTTCTTCAACTTCTTGAGCAATCTGATCATTAAAGCATCTTTCACCAACTATATATGAAATACGAACACCTTCGCATAGGGACATTGACGGACCTGGATTACACGCTTTATCGTGGCTCCTTACAGGAGTTTAGAGATAACTGTTGGTTGGAGTATACCTATCAATTATCAATTCTTGCAGGCTATTCTGTCGAAGAGTCCTTAGTCTTTGTTCAGAAACATGGACAAATTTATCATGGAATGCTGAAGGCCATTGATACCGGAATGGATCCTGAGCAAGCATTTGATGAAGCTACCAAGAGATTGTTTGATGAGGTGTGGTTAGTGGTAAATGAGAGTGGAAAAAGAAGAATCCATCAAGAAGAAGTATATCAAGCAGTTCGCGAATTTGGATATCGCGAATATGCGAGTGAAGTATATGCGCAGCTGAGCCAATTGGGTGTGGTAGCGTTAGCAACTGGCGCGTTTGATGTGGCTGCCCAGACAGCAGCTACATTACACGGAATTTCAGGTGAAGTGTACGCATGTTCTCAGTTTATCTTCGATGAAGAAGGATACTGGACAGGGTTTGACCATCAAATAGATTTGTCCTCTGAAAAACTGAAACACGCCAAAGAATTTGTGGCAAAGCATGGGCTTGAAGTATTGATTGTGATTGGAGATGGTGATTCAGACCGGAAGATTTTTGAAGCTACCGCTGAAGAGTTGGGAGTGCAACGAGTGATTAAAGTGGCTGTGGGTGATGCCTTGAAAGAGTTTGCAGATATTGTAGTCTATGATGAAGATTGGCATTGTATTCCCGTGTATGTCGAGAGGTTGTTGCAAAATGAAGATGACTTCTTGCTGGCTGGATAGTATTTTTCTAGTTTAAAAAAACTCCAGATCTGTGATAAAATTAGTGCCTTCTTGCGCAATTGGTGGTATTAGCTCAGTTGGTTAGAGCGCGTCTCTGTGGAAGACGAGGTCGCCGGTTCAAATCCGGTATACCACCC
>CAZULU010000092.1:0-2533 GCA_964621585.1 uncultured Pseudomonadales bacterium | reverse complement strand
TGACGAATAGCACAAGTATTCACCACAATTTCATCAGCTTCTTTCCAATCTGTTACCTCTGAGTAACCGCGAGCTTGGTAGTCACCTGCGATACGTTCGGAGTCACTTTTATTGGATTGACAACCAAAGGTATGAATATAGTAGGTACGTCGAGAATTCATTGCAGTATTTTAACATGGAATTGAGGAAAGAAGCGAAAGAGGATGTATCGATGAGTCGCGGAGGAGATTCGAACTCCTGAATCCAAGGTTTTGCAGACCCGGCCATTAGACCACTCTGGTACCGCGGCAGTACTGTACAGGAATGAATGGGATTGTAGCAATCTTTTCGTCTTGACACAAGCAAGGACTCATACTAATTATATACAGTTAACATTTACAGAAAAACCAAGCTATGTCAGAAAAATATGATTCAGAAGAGAAATACATACAGCAACTGCTACAGAATGCATACAATGAACGATTGCGAATCGCGGAAATATTATTTGACTTGAGTATGAGAAGAGGTGACACCACCATTTCTGAACAACTATTGGAGGAAACTTTGAAAGGAAGAGGTATTTTGTGGTTAGACGGCCAGCACAGAGATGAAATTATTGGTTTAGCAGATTATATGTTACGGTCAAGGTTGAACGATGGAGATGATGAAGAAAACTAAGCATTGAAAGTTGCGCGGTTTTATTATTAACTGAAAGAGCAAGGGTTGGTGTGAGTTCTTGCAACACTGTTGTATCCCTCTACCAACCCTCTGCCTTGAAATTTTTTTACCCACCTCAAATAGTCAGGTGGGTTTTTTATTGCACAATTCTTACCGAATTTTGATAGACGGTATCTGATAGGACTTGTAACGTTATGTGTGGTCTGAAAAATTTCAATTCGAATTGACTCATCAGTGAAAATTTACTGATGTGTGTTGTGTGACACCTTGTTCGAACTAGGTGCCAGATCCATCTATAAATTACCGAAAGGAAAAACCATGAGAAAAATTCTCTATGGATTCATGGGGCTTGTAATGACTGCCTCAGTAGTTGCAGGAACTGCGTATGCATTGTTTAGTGATACTGCCACGGTATCAGGTATCTCTATTAATGCTGCGAGTGCCGATTTGAAGTTAGCAATCAGTTCAGATGGTCCTTTTGAGGATAATTTAGATTTATCCAGTATATTGGGTAATTTGACAGGGATTTATCCTGGGTGGACCGAGGAAGCCAGTCTCTACATGAGAAACGATAGTAGTGGAGACTTTGGATTGAATGTAACAGCAAGATTGACACATGCTGATGGATGGGGTGATAGTGAATTAAGAAACCACATCTTACTCAAAGTTGAGAACATGAATGACGGCGGTAGTACCGAATTTCAATCTTTAGCCTGGTGGAATGCGGATCAACGAGATCTTCCTGGTCAGCTAGATGCGGGTGAATCTGATGAACTGAAGGTCACAGTTAAACTGGCCGAAGGTGCTCCAGAGGGTATCCAAAATGCATCTCTAACAAATATTACTTTCCAATTGGTTGGAACACAAATCGTAGAAGAGGAGCCAGCTCCAGAACCTACTCCTGAGCCTGAACCAACTCCAGAACCAGAGCCAACTTTAGAGCCTGAACCTGAGTTGGAAGATTAATAACAGAATAATGTTTTAGGGAAGAGTTGTAGGCGGGAGCATCGCTCCCGCCTACATTGAAAAACTATGTCTTTTCAACCAAATATTAAATTTCTCAGCAAATTGATATTTTCAGTTGTAGAATGGTCTGTTTTTGGAAGCATGCTGATCATTTTTTTTGTTGTAATGTCTCCGTTATTGCCTACTAAGGATGTTTTGGCAACATATATTGTTCCGACTGGGTCGATGGAGCCAACTATTAAAACCGGCTCCATTGTGTTTGTACAACCAGTAAATACCGAGAGTGTACACCCAGGGGAAATCATTGCATTTCGTTCTCCAGACAATCCTCGTGATACGATTCTCCACAGAGTGGTGACAGCAAAAGATGAGTATGGGATGAAATCCTACACAACCAAAGGCGATAATAATACTGGACCTGATAAATGGACAGTTGATCCTAGTATGATTTATGGACAGCTACAGTTCGCAGTTCCTTATTTAGGTCACCCTGTTTCGTTTATTAGAACCAAAGAAGGCTATTTACTCTTAGTTGGTGGTCCATCATTAATCATAATGGGAATGCAAGTATTAAAAATAAAAGAAGGAATTGAAGAAGAGTTGTTAAAACGCAAGAAACGAAGGTACCTATTTGTGCCCGTTGCCGATAATTGTAATCAATTTCACACCATACAACTATAATTCAAATTTTAGTACCATAGATTTGATTTTTTCACCCCTTGTTTCCTCCAACAAAAATCTCAATAATGAGAATGTCTATGTTTTTGTTGGAAACTTTAGCCCACCTATTTCACCCCAGATTCTCCAATAACCACCGTCCTAGGGTGTTAGATCCAGAAGGCTTTGCTGTTTTAGCATTTTTAGTAATTGTGAGTGGTGTGGTTATTCATCAACTGCCATATTTCTCTCG
>CAZULU010000091.1:0-2582 GCA_964621585.1 uncultured Pseudomonadales bacterium | reverse complement strand
TTCATTCCAGTAAACACTTCAGCCACAAAGAATGGTTGTGTTAAGAACCGTTGAATCTTACGAGCACGAGCCACAGTCATCTTATCTTCGTCCGAAAGTTCATCGATACCTAAGATAGCAATAATATCCTGCAGTTCTTTATAGCGTTGTAAGACTTTTTGAACTCCACGAGCGACATCAAAATGCTCTTGACCTAAGTTGTCTGCAGTCAACAATTTTGAATTCGATGCCAGTGGGTCAACTGCGGGGAACAACGCTTGCTCAGCTAAGCTACGTTCGAGTGAAATCGTAGAATCTAAGTGTGCAAAGGTTGTTGCAGGTGCTGGATCAGTATAGTCGTCTGCAGGCACATATACCGCTTGGAACGAGGTAATCGAACCAGTTTTGGTGGAGGTGATACGCTCTTGGAGCGCAGCCATTTCAGTTGCTAAATTAGGTTGATAACCTACTGCTGAAGGAATTCGACCAAGGAGGGCTGATACTTCGGAACCAGCTTGAGAGAAACGGAAAATATTGTCAATAAACATCAACACATCTTCACCGCGCTCATCGCGGAAGTACTCAGCCATGGTTAACCCAGTCAACGCAATGCGGAGACGGTTCCCTGGTGGTTCATTCATTTGGCCAAAACACATGACTGTGTTGTTGATAACCCCAGAATCAACCATTTCGTGATACAGGTCATTCCCTTCACGAGTACGCTCTCCTACTCCAGCAAAGACTGAGTGACCTGAGTGCTCTGCAGCAATGTTACGAATTAATTCTTGAATGATAACAGTTTTTCCGACACCTGCTCCACCGAAGGCAGCCACTTTTCCACCCTTAGCAAATGGAGCAATCAAGTCAATAACTTTGATACCTGTCTCTAACATTTGTGCAGAAGTTTCTTGTTCTGTTAACTTGGGAGCAGGTTTGTGAATTGGTGCAAATTCTTTTGCATCAACAGGCCCTTTTTCATCAATAGGATCACCGGTGACATTGAAGATACGACCTAAAGTAGCTTCTCCAACTGGAACAGTGATTGGGGCGCCGGTATCAACTACTTCGAGGCCACGACGGAGTCCGTCTGTGGGACCCAAAGCAATACAACGAACTTCAGTACTTGAAAGTTGTTGTTCTACTTCTAATGTCAGAAGCGTGCCATCTGCTTTCGTTAAGTGAAGTGCATTGTATACTTCGGGAAGTCGACCTGAGAACGCGACGTCGACGACCGGACCCACAATTTGTGTGATGCGGCCAGTGTTATGTTGCGGTTGTTGTGTAGCCATAGATTCCTAAATAATTTGTTTAGTTATTGTTAGCCGTAATTATTAAAACACTTAACTTAATGCAAGTGTTGCTGTTGTAATTTCTTGTAACTCTTGAGTGATATGCGCTTGACGTGTTCGATTATATTCGAGATTTAACACCTTCACAATTTCTTTTGCGTTGTCACTTGCATTCTTCATAGCCATCATACGGGCACTATGTTCACTGGCTTTCGCTTCGAGCATCGTGAAATAGATTTCATTTTCCACGTAGTATGGCAATAACCAATTTAATACTTCTTGAGGATTGGGTTCAAATTGATACTCAGCTTTGGTGGAAATTAACTCGGCCGGATTCTCTATTTCAAGTGGGGAGATGGGAAGTAACTGAGAGATGACTGGTTTTTGAGAAATAGTCGTTACCGACTGCATGTGGACTAAATGGACAGTGCTGAACTCTTGATCTAAAAATCCTTTCATGAGTAATGAACTAATGGGTAGAGTGTCAATGTATGAAATTCTATCTGGTAGTCCAGTGAACTCTGCATAGACTTGAAGGCCCATGAGTCGACAGAAACTTTTCGCTTTTTTTCCAATGACTATCACTTCTACTTCCCCACCATGAGATTTTATCCATTCGGTAGATGCGCGAAACATATTGGCGTTTAAGCCTCCACATAATCCTCTATCTGTAGAAAACATGACCAAAATAGTTTTGCCTGTTTCATTGTGACTGAGCAGTGGATGTAAAGAGGGATCAGTATATTGTGAAATCTTTTCTAAGACAGAGTGGAGGTTTTGGGCGTAAGGACGAGAGCTTTCAGCTTGCTCGAGAGCTCGACGCATTTTGCTTGCAGAAACCATCTCCATCGCTTTAGTGATTTTGGAGATGTTCTTAGCAGACTTGATGCGTTGTTTTATTTCTCTACTGCCAGCCATACGTGATTAAGTTCCAATAATCAAAGTTCAAATTGCAACTACTTATTCACTGATTTTCCACTCAGGATGTAAGTCGTTAAAGTTGCTTAAGGCCTCTTTAATTAAACTTTCTGTTTCATCAGTGATTTTGAGTTCTTTGCGGATAGATTCGTAAATTTGAGGATAAGAGCTTTCTACATACTCGAGCATTGCACGTTCCCACTCTTGAATGAACTTTACTTGAATAGTATCTAAATATCCTCGTGTAGCTGCAAAAATACTCATTACTTGTTGCTCGACACTCATTGGCTCATCCCACCCTTGTTTCAGAATTTCATTCAAGCGAGTTCCGCGATCAATTTGTTTCTTGGTTTTTTCATCTAAATCACTAGAAAATTGAGCAAATGCTTGTAATTC
>CAZULU010000090.1:0-2607 GCA_964621585.1 uncultured Pseudomonadales bacterium | reverse complement strand
TTTGCCTGGCAAAAGATTCTCGATTTCAGCGAGAGAAAGATCTACTAAACGGCCAAGTTGGAGATAATGTGTCATGGGATTCAATGGTTGCGCGTAAAGGTTAATGCTCTAACTATTTAACCATGAAACCATTTAGCACAAAAGATTATTTAATACTGACAACTTTCACATTGGTGATAGCTTGTCGGTGCCCGTACACCCGACGTACACGAGATTTAGCTTTGTAGGTAGCAACACGAATTTTGTCATCTTTTTCGTGACTCACAACAGATAATGTTACTTTGGCTTTATCCACCAGTGGGTTACCAATAGTTTGTTTGTCACCATCCACCACTAACAGTACCTCAGCGACATCAAATGTGCTGCCTTCTGCTTGGTCAATGTGATCTACAGTTAAGATTTGATCTTCTGTAACACGATGTTGTTTGCCATTAATTTGAATAACTGCGTACTTCATGACACTCCTTGAGAATAATCGAAAATTGTCAGACTTGGATTGTACCATTGGATTGGGAGTTAGACAAGTCAGCAGTCTTGTTTCAAGATATTGGTGGCTTTTCTATCGAATCTCGCGTACGTTAGAGTATCGCTCATCGAGAACAATCCGTTGAATAATCCCCAACATAAAAGAAAATGCCAGTAACGAACTCCCTCCGTAAGAGATAAAAGGTAAAGTGAGGCCTGCAATAGGTAATAAACCCATATTCATTCCAATATTTACAAAGACTTGAAAAGTAATAAGGCTGATAAAGCCTAATAAAGTAAAGGCTGTAAAAGAATCTTTGGTTTTTTGTAGAACGTAGAAGAGAAACATGATGAGGACGATGTACACTGATAATACGAGACCAGCTCCGACAAAGCCTGTTTCTTCTGCTAATGAAGCAAAAATAAAGTCAGTTTGTCGCTCGGGGAGAAACCGTAATTGGGATTGTACCCCGTGTCCCAGCCCTCTTCCCCAGAGTTCACCCGCTCCGACAGCAATTTTGGATTGTAGAGCATTGTATCCGACTCCTTGTGGATCACTTGGAGCAGAAAAGGTAAAAATACGTTGTTTTTGATATGGTTGAAGCAAGAAGTTCCAACCAATAACAACCAATACAACAGCGAGAGCAATTCCAGATAAAAGAAATGACCGTCGAATATCACTCATGAGAATTAAGGTAGCAATACTGACACTCAGTACAATAGAAGTGTCTAAGTCTGGTTCTACAAATATAAGCCCTAAAGGGAGTGCAACTAGTCCTCCTACTATAAAAAGGTTTTTTAATTTTTTCAAAGATAAGAAAGAAAGTAACCAGCTTGTAAAAAAAATAAGGTACGGGACAGCAAACTGCGAAGGTTGGAGATTGAATGGACCGATAGAAATCCAGCGGGTAGAGCCGCGAGTAACACCGCCAACCAACAACGTTGTCATGAGTGCCAACACAATTGCTGTATATCCAAGTGGTAGGAGTCTTTTCCAGATTGGTAAAGAAATACTTGAAGTAATGGCTAGCAAAAACAATCCCAACACAAAAAACAGTGCTTGGTATTGAACTAACGGGGCTGCAATACTTTGCAAAATTGATAAGCTTATGGTTGCAAACACTAGATAAATCAGTGGCAATACAAAGATACTTCGCATGTGGCACTAGTGTACACTACTGGTACTCTAGAGACTAGAGATGGGAGTTCAGAATTTATAAGGGCGGCACATATGCCGCCCTGACTGTTTCAAGGATAATTTTCTACTCTACTATTTTCTTTTCACCCTTTACCAATTTTGCAACGCTGGTCTTTTTCTTAATTTCCGCCTCCCAAGATTCTGGCCAATCCGGCAGTTGGATCACTACCTTTTGACCAGGCTGCAGTCCTGCATCTTTACGCATTTGCTGAATTGTGCGGATAACGTTTCGGGCATCCCCTTCGGCTTTAAGTTCAGGCGTGACTAGAGTATTGAGTTCTACAATGAACGAATTCTCTGTAGCCAAATCCCATTCAATGTTTTTCACATTGACTTCTTCTTTCAAGATTTCTTCGACGTACTGAGTTTTAAGCTCTAAAGTAGTGACTTTCATTGATTGAAGTGGCTGGCGAACTGGAATTTTGTGTTCACTGCGTTTAGCATGTGCTTCTTGAGCGATTTCGCGTGCTTTACTCATGGCATATTCAAGTTCCTGGTTTATTAGGGTTGCGTGAGATTCTGGCCAACTTGTCAAATGAATACTTTCATTCTCATCAATCATGTTGTGCCACATCACTTCACTAAAGAACGGCGTGAATGGCGCAAAGAGTTGGGCCAACGTCTTTAGCACATATGCAAAGACATCTAGTGCAAGAGTATTTTCTTCACGTAAGCGATCACGACTACGTCGCAAATACCAAGTTGACAGTTCATCTACAAATTCCATCAAAGTGCGTGAAGCCTTCACAACATTGTAGTGATTCATCTGATCAGTAACTTCTTTAATGACAGTGTGTACTCGACTCATCACCCATTGATCCATGAGATCTTCAGGTTGAGGTGTTGTATCTACGGAAATTTGGTGATTCCCGGCATACATTTTGTAGAAAGTAAACATATTCCACCAGATCAAAAAGACTTTTTTACGAATTTCTGAGACATCT
>CAZULU010000089.1:0-2672 GCA_964621585.1 uncultured Pseudomonadales bacterium | reverse complement strand
AAGAATTGTTTGAGCTGCTTGTTGTGATTTGTCTTGGACAATCCCAAAAATACCACACATAGTGTCTCCTAAAATATATACTCAAAATCTCGTTCAAGAAATTTGAAGGTTAATGAATGAATGGGAATCAAAAGACCGAAGCAAGGTCTTATACAATTGATCGAGACTTTGGTTTTTGAAATTACTTTCAAATTTTAATCTTGATCTTGTAGGTGTTGTACTCACCTAGAGGGTCTCCGTAGATACTCTTCGCTAAATAGCGAAGGTTCGAGCGTCTCGTTTGTGCGAAACATCCCTCTTCCTCGTCTTCCCGCCAAAAGCGGGACCACACGCTCTTTATAATAAGTTGCTAACTCCTCCTTTCATGTAGGTAATCTACATAACAGTTAACAGTTTTTTTTACGTTAAGTCAAGCATATTGCAATTGTACTCAAACAATATGTTGGTAAAATAATCAACTATGCATGATGATACACAATTATTACCTGTTCTTAAGCCAGTGGGTATGACACCACTTCAACTTATTGAAGTAGTGCGTCAAAAGAATCTACATTTATTACACGTTAAAATAAGTTATGCTGGCAGACTGGACCCAATGGCTGAAGGAGTAATGTTGTTGGTGGTGGGAGATCAGACAAAAAAGAAAGACATCTTGGAGTTAGATAAAACCTACATCTTCGATATGCTATTAGGGGTAGAAACCGATACCTATGATCTTCTAGGGTTAGTTAAAAGTTCGAATGAATTTACAGAATCTTCTCTTGAAGAAAAAAATGTGGTTGCAGCAGCACTGCAACAAATTGGAAAAATACAACAGCCATACCCGCCATACTCCTCAAGAACAGTGCATGGCAAGCCGTTATTCTGGTATGCACGAAATAATTTGATCTCTACAATTCAAGTCCCAACTAAAGATGTAGAAATATTTTCAATGAAGTACTTAGCTAAGCAGGCACTTTCTCTAACTGAAGTGAAAGAAACTATATACAAAAGAATAGAGAGAGTTGAAGGTGACTTTCGGCAGGAAGCAATTCTAGCAGATTGGAATAGTCAGTTGTCAAAAACCTCCAGGAACATCTTTACAATTTACTCGTTTCAAGTCCATTGTAGTTCTGGAACATATATTAGATCATTAGTTCATCGCATTGGAAAGCAATTACATACGGGGGCAGTTGCATGGAATATTCGTAGGACAACAATAGGGGATTACACTGAAGCAGATGTAGTGGTACATATATGAAATTAGAGCGAGCGTTTTACAATCAGCACACGCTAACTGTTGCTCGCCAATTACTAGGTAAAGTTCTCGTTCATGAAACTCCAAACGGGATTATCTCAGGTCGAATTGTGGAAACTGAAGCATATTTGGGGGTACAGGACGCTGCTGCTCATTCTTATCGTGGTAAAACTGCCAGAACTACAGTAATGTTTGGACAGAGCGGACATGCTTACATTTATTTTACTTATGGTATGTACTATTGTTTTAACGTAGTAAGTGGTGGAAAGCAGAATGGAGAAGGTGTACTTATTCGAGCCCTGGAACCTCTTCAGGGCGTTGAGTTGATGAAGAACTATAGAGGACTAGCAGATGAAAATAAATTAACAAATGGTCCAGCAAAGCTAGTGATTGCCATGGGTATCACCAAGGATTTCTATGGTCATGATCTTACCCAATCACCACTGTATATTGCTAGTGAAGAAAACACTAAAATTTTTCCCAAGAGCAGTATTATCCAGACCACTCGCGTTGGTATTTCTCAAGCAAAAATGTTACCATACCGCTTCTATCTGAGAGACAATCGTTTTGTTTCAAAAAAATAGTTATTGATTTTGTCTGTTGTTATAGAGCTACTGAAAAAAGTAAATATGGACCCACTACCAACAGAATTACTAGTAATGCAAGGCAGTTGTTGTGGTTGTGCTTGTGAAAATTGTCCTTACACCCCTCGATGGGAGGGGGGAAGTATTGAGCTAGATATGATTTGGGTTGATTGGAGTGAAGAGAATCCCGGCAAAACATATGAGGAATTTCAACTTTGGCTTCAACAGAAAGCCTGATTGTTTTTTCATATTCAAGTGCCTACAATTACATCTTATGATGATAAAAAACCTCCTTGCGTGGATTAAAAATAACAAAGTTCTTTTTTTTGCTCTGCTTGGGCTTCTTTTCTTATTAGCGAGTATCTTTGCTCCAGCTCCTCTTAGATTTCGCCAGTCTGCCTTTATGTCTTCTGACAAATACATGGCATATGATATGGCTCCTACAGCTCCTGCAATGGAAATGCAGATGGGATATGGGATGGCAGATACGAGTCGCATTCTGCCTTCTCCTGTGTATAGTGGAAGCACAAATTTGTATGCTCCGGATAGAAAAGTCATCACCACCTCAGATTTATCATTATTAATTAGTGATGTGCGGGCATCTCTCACTGCTATTTCCCAATATGTAAATAGTAATGGGGGTTTTGTGGTGAACTCTTCTGTCAATAGACCTGAAGAAGGGGGGACAGGGTATATCTCAATACGAGTTCCCAATGAACAACGAGAAGCCACATTAGTGTTTCTTCGCCAACACTCTGTACGTGTGATTTCAGAAAACATCCAAGGGAACGATGTTACTGATCAGTACAGTGATGCAGAAGCCCGCTTAGCAACTTTAGAGAAGACGAAAG
>CAZULU010000088.1:0-2691 GCA_964621585.1 uncultured Pseudomonadales bacterium | reverse complement strand
CAAACTGAGATGAATATTCATGATGCCGTCATTGATATCACCAACTACATTACCCATGAACTCGGTCATCCTTGTCATGCGTTTGACTATGACAAGATTATGGCGCTCGGTGGGACAATTATTGTAAAAGAAGCGGAGAAAGGCAAAAAGTTTGTGACCCTAGATGGAGTTGAGTACACCACCGTGGGTGGAGAAATTGTCTTCGAAAATGAAACAGGCGAAATTATCGACTTGCCTGGTATTAAAGGGACTGCCAACACAGCAATTGATGACAATACGAAACACGTATTGTTTTGGCTGGAGTCAATCGATTCCAAAAAAATACGCTTTACATCGATGACACATTCTATTCGGACCACTGCTGCCCAGCTAAATGAAAAAAAAGTTGATCCCGAGCTCATGCCACTTGTCCTTCAACGTGGTATAGAACTCTATCAACAGCTCACGGATGCAAAAATTGCATCAGAAATTGTTGATATTTACCCTCATCCTAAATACATGCAATCAGTACAGGTTCCTCCTCAACGCATTTCAGATTACTTAGGAATTGAGTTAGAACTCGAAACAATTCAAAAAATTCTTGAAGATCTTGGGTGTCAAGTTACTGTAACCACCAACAATCAACAGCAAACCACGCTCTGTGTCGTCCCACCTTCCTTCCGACCTGATCTAACAATAGTCGCAGATATTATTGAAGAGATCGCTCGTATTTATGGCTACCATAATCTTCCCAGTAAAATTATGGACACGGCTATTCCTCTACAACGCCAAGAGGGTGTGGATTTTCATCTGGAAAGTATCGTGAAGCATTTTTTGGCAAATATTGGTTGGCAAGAGGTCTATACCTACTCAATGGTCAGTAAAGAATTGGCTGAGTATTCAGGTACTACTCTCAATGAACACGTTACTATTCAAAACCCACTTACAGATGACCGAGTATATCTACGCACAACTCTAATACCATCTCTTAATGAAGTTGTCGAGAATAATCCTACTGAAAAAGATGTTGCAGTGTTTGAGATCGCAAATGTCTACCACAAGCAAACCTCAAGTATTCCAAATGAGAGACTGATCTTAGGGATGGTATCTAACAAACCATATAGAGAGGTAAAAGGAGATCTAGAAGCGTTATTAGACCAGTTCCACCTCACAGAACTTGGCTACCGAATTAATAGCCCTGAACTCCCATATATTTCGCAATCAATGGTACTTTCAGTACGCGCTAATGAACACGAAGTGGAACTGGGTACCGTAGCTGTAATGAATAATGGACGTGTGGCTATCCAGTTAGGTATCTCCAACTTGATAACTGTGGCCAAATCTCATCCGACATACATTCCTGAACCAAAAACTGCCCTCATCGTTGAGGACTTCACCTTCACATTACCAGAGAAAACACTAGTAGGTGAGATCCTCACAACGATGAAAAATGTTAGCCCTTTAATCTATACAGTGGAGTTAAGTGACATCTACAAGCGAAATTATACTTTCACAGTCAAGTTTTTAGATCCAAATAAAAATTTGAGTAAGGATGAAGTGGAACCAATCCGTGCGAAACTTATACAATCACTCAGTGATCGCTATAAAGCCACTTTAATTGGAGAAAAATGAGTGAACTCATGTCACCTAGTGACTTAGCTCTGATGATGGAACTAAGTCAACGATTGAGTAAAAATCAAATTAATCAGGATGGGTTTGAGACCTTTTCTCTAGCTCTTTGGGGAATGGATATTAATGGTGTATCTCAGTTCTTGCTTCACCGAGGAGAAATGCTCATGATCGCCAATTCTTCTCTCTTGAACCCTGAAGAAATGTATTATTTTGAGCAGTTTGCACAGGCCACTCAGGAAGCCCAAGAACAGTTTACCCAACTTAGCACGTCTGAACTGGCTACCTTTTTTGGGATACACTCTGCTCGTCCTATCCAGTAATAACGGCTACGTATATTCTCTGTTTACGGATTAGCAGTTGGTGTCGGTGCAATCGTTGGCAGCAGCGATGGTAACGGCGTTGGCGTTGCAGTTGGCGCTGGAGTAGAGGATGGAGTAGGAGATGGGGTGGGATTCCAGGCTGCACCACCAGTTCCTATCTTCACGTGACTACTTTCCACTTCACGTCCTTTATTATCTCGAGCTTTTGCCCATATCTCATATTGCCCTGTAGCCAAATCTATTCGAGTTCGATATGGTCTAGCAGTCAAAGTTTCTCTGCGGTTGCCGTTCACCCATATTTCAACACGCTCTATCCCTTCAATACTGACTGCTTCCACTTCGATTTCAATATTCGTATCAGAATAGGAACGTTCATTTTCTGGTCGGTTTAGCCGGACAAAAACTTCACTGGAACCACCATCACAGTACTCTGTTGGTGGTTTAAAACGTTCTTCTTTGTCTGCAACCCAAGCATTAATCGCGTCTTGCCAACGATTACGTCCATCTTGACTGATGGGATCACTCTCGCGCAATGCAACAAACACTTTTTCTTCGTATTGCCCCGCTGCCACCATAGTTTCAGTCGCTAATTTATTTTGACCTGGACATAGTTTTACTTTGCTATGGATAGGATCAGGAAGTGAGGGCAATGTTCCTCGAATAATTACCTCTTTTTTTGTGGGAAATTCATCATGTGGTGGATAACCCGACACTGCATCAACATCTGCATCCTCAATCGAATCTGGACGATTCCAATCTG
>CAZULU010000087.1:0-2744 GCA_964621585.1 uncultured Pseudomonadales bacterium | reverse complement strand
AGAACTCGCAGAAAAGATCATCACTATTTTGGAAAATCCTGGTCTAGCCTCATACCTTGGCAAACAAGCCAGGCAAGAATTTGAAAAACGTTATACAATAGACCGTACCGTTGAACAATATCTTCAAGTCATTGAGAATAGTTTATCTTAAGCTATGAAAGTCCCTGTTTCTGTTGTTATTACTATTTTGGATGAAGCCAAGACTATTAGTTCTCTGTTGACGGCATTATCTCAGCAAACCTATCAACCAAGTGAAGTATTGATCCTTGACGGCGGATCGACGGATGGGACGTTGGATTTGATTAAAGCTTTTCAAGCCCAACACCATACGTTTCCCCTTCTGGTATCTCTAGTTCCCGGCACTAATCGTTCACAGGCCAGAAATCAAGGTGTACGATTGGCAAAGCACGACGTGATTGCTGTAACAGATGCTGGTTGCGTACCCAAATCGACTTGGTTGGAAGAGCTCATGCAACCTTTTATGCATGATAAAGGAGCGGATGCGGTGGCTGGATTTTATGACCCAGCGCCCAAGAATGTTTGGGAAAATGTAATAGCGAACTTTACCTCTACTCGTTTTTGGAATTTTGATGAGAAAAGTTACTTGCCTTCCTCTCGTTCACTAGCCTTTTCTAGAAAAGCTTGGCAAAAAGCAGGAGGATATCCCGAAGAACTAGAAACTTGTGAGGATTTGGTTTTTGCTGAAAAATTGAAAAATCAGTCAAAACAATGGTATGTGAATAAAAAGGCACAAGTTATTTGGCCACAACCCAAAACAGTGGACGAGTTACGAGATAAAATTTTTCACTACGCATTAGGCGATTTACAAGCAGAGTATGTGCGACATGTTCGGAGAATTAAGGCGGCAATTTGGAGAGTAATTGTTTTACTTTTCTTGGCCTTTCCTCTGTTATTTGCAGCTATCAGTTGGATTCGTTTGATTGGAATCAGTTTTGTACTCCTATATTTGTTGGGAACGTGGGGGAAACACCGGCGTGTATTGAATCATCCGTTAGCATTTGTCTATACCGTTTTTTTGCAAATCGTGGTAGATTCAGCCTTAGTTCAGGCTTTTTTATACCATCATTTAGGTAAAACAGTAAAAAAATGAAATTCCAAGTCTTACTCTACTATCTCTATTGTGATATTGCCGATCCTGACCAGTTCATGCTTGATCAAAAAGAGTTGTGTCAGCGGTTAGGTCTTAAAGGGAGAATTATTGTGGCGAGAGAAGGGATTAATGGCACGGTAGAAGGGACTGTTGAAAACACGGAAGAGTATTGTCGAGTTATGCATAGTGATCCACGATTTGCGGAGCTTTGGTTTAAAAAAAGTGAGGGAAATGGTCAAGCATTTCCCAAGTTATCTGTCAAAGTTCGGCCCGAAATTGTGAGCAGTTATTGGGGAAAAGATTTGAACCCCCGACAGCAAACAGGCAAATATTTAAGTGCAGAGGAATTACATGAATGGTTTCAATCCGGCAAAGAGTTCTATATTGTGGATATGCGGAATGATTATGAGCATTTATCCGGCCACTTTGAAGCTTCTCTCCTTCCTCACTTAGCTAACTTCCGAGATCTAGAACAAGAACTAGAACATTTAGCGCATCTGAAAGATAAAACAGTGTTAACGGTGTGTACAGGAGGTGTGCGTTGTGAAAAAGCCTCAGCCTTTTTAGTGAAAAATGATTTTAAAGATGTGTATCAACTTCATGGTGGAATTGTGTCCTACATGGAAAAATATCCCAATCAACACTTTAAAGGCAAACTGTACGTTTTTGATGGTCGGATCACCATGGGCTTCAATGTTGATAGTGAAGAGCATGTGGTGATAGGAAAGTGTGGGCTGTGTGCTCAGCCGAGTGATCACTATATTAACTGTGCTAATCTACGTTGTCACAAACATGTTATTTGTTGTGAAGACTGTTTGGATGAATCCGGTACTGGATATTGCGCAAAGTGCCGAGTTACTTTGTTGAATTCAAATCCTAATAAATAACAGCTTCCCCTGACAGGGATCTCTATATCGTCGAAGAGTGGGGACTCCACTTGGTTTTTTTTTTGCTTTACAGTAAAATGCAGGCCCAGGACTAATAACTAGTATCTGCTCACTGATAACTAATTAAGGAGGGATCGCATAGTGGCCTAGTGCAGCGGTTTACTAAACCGCCGTATCGCAAGATACCGAGAGTTCGAATCTCTCTCCCTCCGCCAAGTATAATTAGTGCTGATCTTACTTTTCTCCTTGTCTTTTATTTACCAATAACTTTGAGTGATATACTTTCTTGATCATGCAAGAACTCTCTGAATGGTTTGTGTATATTCTGTGGTGTGCAGATGACACGATGTACACAGGTTGTACCAATAATCTTGAGAAGAGATTACAAGTCCATAACAGCGGTAAAGCAGCGCGCTATACCAGAGTCCGGTTGCCAGTAAGGATTGTCTACACCGAAGTTTGTGCAAATCGATCTACAGCCCAACAACGGGAAGCAGCCATTAAAAAAATGACCAGAACACAGAAATTACAAATGCTCAATTTAAGTGGTTCAGTTTCTCGATAGTAGTTTTTTGCTCTATAATAGAACCATAGACTATGACTATTACCACCTCAACGAGTGAGACTTTCTATCAAGACATTGGACAAGGGAAAATACTAGTTCTTCTGCACGGATGGGGGTGTGATTGGCAAATTTGGTCTTCACAAATCCGTCATCTTTCTGAACATTTCCGATTGATAATTCC
>CAZULU010000086.1:0-2809 GCA_964621585.1 uncultured Pseudomonadales bacterium | reverse complement strand
GGTACGATGAAGATACTCGTAACGATAAATGAAAAAATCAGTAGACCCAGCAGTAATGCCATAGCGGAATTGTAACAGATGTAAGATATTGGATGTAAGGTGTAAGTTAGCGTCTATCAAAGTCTTTCTATAGTTGCCCCTAAATTAATCAGACGTTTGTCTAAATCTTCGTAACCTCGATCTACATGCTCAATGTTATGGAGTGTTGTAGTGCCCTGCGCAATCATTGCTGCCAAGATGAGGGTAGCTCCATGCCGTAAGTCCCACACAGTAAACTCCCCAGCTTGTAAAGGAGTTGGTCCAATTACTCGGATAGCATGGAAATATTCAGGTTTATCATCTTGAAGATTAAAGTTGTAGACTTTTTCGGGATGTGCAACCTCGGGATTATAGAGTTCGATTTTTGCACCCATGGCAACGAGTGGTTCTACATACTGAAATCTATTTTGCATAATAGTTTCATGTATAACGCTGGTGCCCGTGCACTGTGTCAGTAATGTAGCCCACAATGGCTGCCAGTCGGTCATAAAACCAGGATGAATTTCAGTAGTTACATCTGCGGATCTCAACTCTCCTTTATGAAAGAAACGAATCCCATATTGACCGACTTCATATCCAGCTCCTATTTCTTCTAACTTATCCAAAAATGCCTGCAAATCTTGCGCTCTTGCATTTTCAATTACCACATCGCCTTTGGTAGCAATTGCAGCACAAGCGTATGATACCGCTTCATTGCGATCGGGCATAAGCTTATGAATGGCCCCATGAAGTTCTTCGACACCTTCAATCTCAATGACTCGGTGAGCACGACGACGAATCCGACCGCCCATGGCGTTTATAAAGGCTATCAAGTCATCAATTTCAGGTTCTTCTGCCGCATTTTCTAAAATAGTTACTCCCTTTGCTTTGACTGCGGCAATGATTAATGTCTCTGTCCCGGTGTGAGTATTCTTTTCAAAACGATATGTAGTTGCGGTTAAACCATTGGGTGCTTCTGCAACAAACAAGCCATCTTTTTCTTCAATGGTAACTCCCATAGCCTGTAGGCCGTCAAAATGACGTTCTAGTGAGCGTTTGCCAATCTTATCTCCTCCAGGCATAGGCACAATAGCCTTCCCAAGTTTTGCTACTAATGGAGCAATAAACATGGAAGAAAACCGACCTTGTTCTCCCAGCGTAGGATCAACGGTATGTGAGTGTAATCCCACTGGATTTATAAACAAAGCACGTTCCCCTGCCTCATGCACTTTTCCACCTAGATCGTTAATAATCTTGCCGACAGCTTGTACATCACTAATATGAGAAAAATTTAGTAGTCTTGATTCTGAGTCTGCGAGTAATGCTGCAAGCATTAATTTGTATGAAGCATTTTTGGCACCACCGATGCGAACTGAGCCATAGAGTGGTGTTCCCCCTGTTACTTTAAATGTAGCCATAGATAACTCCTTTCCGGAGTAAATATCAACGAAAAAAAACAATCTTAACTATTAATACCTTATATTATCCAGAAACTTGAAAATTTGCTTTTGATTTCATTCCATCACACCTTCTAATTCTTGTTTGGTAAACCCTACAAAGAAAATTTCTGGTTTGAGTGTGATACCTGTTTTATCTTTTGTTTCCTTAATAATGGTACGGATAATTTGCAAATAGTCATCTGCACTCGCTTTACCAACATTTTCGATAAACGCACTGTGTTTTTCTGATACTTTCGCATCACCAATCTGGAAGCCTTTTTTGCCGAGAATATGTTCCACAATATACCCTACACTAGTGGTTGGATAATCAAGTGCTTCACGTTGTTCATTGGATATATTTTGAAACACGCATCCTAGGGAGTTTGCTGGTTGAATTGCTTTGCGGACTGCCCATTCTTGAGCAATTTTTTTTGCTTGCTCGGCATCTCCTCTATACAAAGAAAACGTAGCAGACACAATCACTTCCTGGGAGTAATGAAATCTTGAGTAATCATAATCCATTTCAAGTTCTTGTACTGGGAGTGTTTTGAGGTTGCCTGCTACATCAATGATTTGAACAGACTCCAGTACTTCTTCAATAAAGTGCGTTCCTCCGTGGATATTATTGAAAATGGCACCTCCGACTGTGGCCGGGATACGTGCATACCATTGGAGACCAGTGATGCCTTGATTGATAAGATGATTCATGGCAAACGGTAAGGCTACACCAGAATCCATTTCTACTTTTACCCTAGGATAATTTGATTCATCATAATCCAAATCCGTAAATTGATACTTTAGAGAACCTTCTTGTGCATCTGAGTTCCAACGGGCTTGATATTTCACGCTTAAATTTGTGGTGTTTTCACTCGACTTTTCATCTAAAACAGTAACATCCTTGGCGAGATTTTTTATTACCAACCCTTGGACTCCATGATCAGAGATCAGAGTATTGGCACCCCAACCAATGAGTGTTAAGGGTATATTCGATTGTTTGGCAAACATGACAAGGTCAATAAATTCTTGTCGAGTTTTAGTTTCACAGAAGACTTCTGCAGGACCACCTATTTTGACAGTCGTGAGAGGGGCCAAAACAAAATCTTCCTGAAACACAAGATGAGGAAATTGGGACTGCAATGTGTTAATAAAAGTCATAGTTTATTCACTAATCATATCATGTACTGTATAGATGTCACCGGCTCCTAATGTTATCAACACATCATTATGTTGCAGTTTTTGTTGACAAAATGTTGCAAGATTTGCGACAGTGTGTACGTTATGTACAGTCACATTTGGAAATTGTTGACGAATTTCTTGTGCCAACATATCACTAGAAATAGAGTTATCAAATG
>CAZULU010000085.1:0-2836 GCA_964621585.1 uncultured Pseudomonadales bacterium | reverse complement strand
CTCAAAATCATCACGCAAGAAAAGAAACTGCTCGAAGAACAAGTGGATTCTGTCTCTATACCCACAGTTGAGGGAGAGATCACTGTGCTTCCAAATCACATTCCCTTGTTTACCAAACTTCAAACCGGAGAATTGGTGTTTCGGGTAAAAGATAAGGAACAGTCTGTTGTTTTGACTGATGGTTTCATGGATGTGGCTCCAGGTAATATTGTAACAATTATGGTGGATACAGCGATTCGTTCAGATGATATTAATTTGCTCAAAGCGGAAGAAGCCAAAAAACGGGCAGAAGAACTGATGGCACAAAAATTAGATAATCGCGATTTTGTAATTGCAGAAGCGAATTTACGTCGAGCATTGATGGAAATACAAGTGTTTAATAAGCGAAAAAGCAGTAGGGGTTAAAAGGGGACACGAGACACTGGGCAAGAAGGAACAATCATTAGGAGTTAGAGAACCGGTACCTACTACTTACATCTTACAACTTTAGTGCGTCTTATAATTATAAAAAGTCTCCCCTTTACAACCTTCAGAAACAATTTACAATGTTGTGAGTTTGAAAAACAGGCAAATTACCCTGTTTTTTATTTTAAAAATACGTCTTATTTAGTAGAAAACACAGAAAATTACTTGCTGTGTCAAACCATATGACAAATGGTCAAAATCAAATTCAATTAACCCAAGAAGGATACGATGAAATCGTAGCCGAGTTGAGTGAATTAAAGGTCAAAGAACAAGCCGGTATTGATCGAGTAGCATTGGCTCGTCAACATGGCGATCTCAGTGAAAATGCTGAGTATCATGCTGCAAAAGATGATTTGACTTTCATTACCTCTCGAATTGAAGAACTTGAGAACGTATTGGCCCAAGCAAAAGTCATTAAACATGGAAAAGCTTCTTCTACTATCAAGATTGGTAGCACAGTTGTGTTACGACGTAATAGTCAAACTGTAACCTACAACTTAGTAACTGCATGGGAAGCCGACCCTATGGAAAACAAGATTTCAGTTGAATCACCACTAGGTAAGGCACTCATGGGTAAGAAGCAAGGCGATAAGTTCAACGTAGATGTGCCAGCGGGGCAACAATCGTATGAAATATTAGAAGTAAAATAAAAAACAAAAAAAAACATCCAGCCCCGCTACAAGCGGGGCTTTTTGATTAGTAAAGAAGAAATATATGCAGATAAATGAAAGATATCTACTTTTTCAGCAGCAACAAATTCTAGGGTTTGCACATCGTCTCAACGATTCGAGCTCTGATCGATTTCAACATATTGCAGCTGTTTACAATAATAGCCAACCAATATTTATTGAACACCTATCTGGACTTGAAGAAAATGACACGCCAGAGGATAATAGCTAGAATATACGTCAAAAAAATTATTAACACATAACCCAATCACTACAAAGGAATGTATGTCAACTACACCGCAACTTACCAGTCGTCTCGAAATCATGCGCGATGAGCGCTTGGCCAAGTTGCAAAAGTTAAGAGAAATGGGAATAAACCCGTTTCCAGCTTCAGCCAAAAAAGATTATTCACAAGCTGAGATTTTAGGCAGTTTTGAAAAATTTGAAAATAAAAGTGTTTCTCTGTCGGGGCGTTTAATGTCCTGGCGCGATCATGGAAAGTTGATGTTTGCAAATCTCCAAGACCAGTCTGGCTCAATTCAGCTTTATATCCGACAAGACACTATTTTGCCAACTTCAACAGAGCAGCAAATTATTGGTTTCTCCGATCTCAATCTTGTAGATGTGGGGGACTTTGTCCAAGCTACAGGCATTGTCACAAAAACAAGAAGCGGTGAAATCTCTTTACAGGTTATAGAGTTGAAGTTACTGACCAAATCTCTTCGACCTTTGCCATCTGGTACTGACACCGAGACCAATCCAGAACTTAAGTTTCGCCGTCGCTATCTAGACTTAACCATGAACGCTGATCGTCGAAAAATGTTTGAGCGAAAAGCAAAATTTTGGAAAGTGAACCGACAGTTTTTACAAGATAATGGTTTCATAGAAGTAGAGACGCCTGTCCTAGAACATGTCACCGGTGGCGCAGATGCCCGCCCATTTACCACCCACATGAATGCACTTGATCAAACATTTTTCTTACGCATTTCAACTGAGTTATATCAAAAACGGCTGGTTGGTGGTGGCTTTGAAAAAGTATTCACTGTTGGCCCTAACTTCCGAAATGAAGGATTAAGTGACGAGCATTTAACAGAATACACCCAAATCGAGTGGTATTGGGCATACGCAAATTATGAAGACAATATGGAGTTGGTTGAGCGAATGTTTAAACATATTGCCCAAGAGGTGTATGGCAAAACCACTTTCTCAACTCGAGGACATACGTTCGACCTCAACAACAAATGGGAGCGCATTAGTTATCATGACGTTATCCGAGAAAAACTGAGCATAGATATTTTTGAGGACTCCGAAGAAAAAATGCTAGCAGTCATTAAAGAACACGGAGTTCAACTGAGTGGAGCAGTGAATCGCAACCGACTCATCGACAACTTATGGAAAATAATTCGCAAAACCATTTCGGGTCCAGCATTTTTGATCAATGAACCGGCTTTCATGTCACCGTTGTCCAAATCTAAACCTGAAGATCCTCGTTTAACAGAGCGCTTCCACGTTATCATTGCAGGGAGTGAATTAGGCAATGGCTATTCGGAGCTCAATGATCCTCTTGATCAGTTTGATCGCTTTATGGATCAACAGGCTCAACGGGATGCAGGAGATGATGAAGCCCAAATGTTGGACATTGATTTTGTAGAAATGCTTGAGTACGGCATGCCACCAACATCAGGGTATGGTCATAGTGAACG
>CAZULU010000084.1:0-2860 GCA_964621585.1 uncultured Pseudomonadales bacterium | reverse complement strand
AGCCATCTTCCAGGATTAATCAAGGTGGACCAGGTTTTTGTGATTCTATTATCATCAATCAAAAGTATACCGACCTCGATAATACGATCAGTTTTAATATTTCCGCCGGTTGTTTCAATGTCAATGATAGCCAAATTGGAAAAAGCCATGCACTAACAATAACAAATATTACCCGAAGCGTGAATAGGGATTCTTATGAATCTATGTATGCAAACCATAATAATGAAATCTATGATAGAGTAGATTGATGTTTCAATTACTCGATAAAATTATTCAACGATATGAGGTAGCGAAAGTTCGTAGTGTATTAAAGCCTTTTATTTTTGATGGTCAGAAATATAGGTATTTTGTTCACCATTACAATGCAACTTGGCGAAATGAACGTGCAGTGGAAGTTCCCATCATCTATCGTGAGCTCATGAAACATTCAGACCAGAAAATTTTAGAAGTTGGGAACGTGCTGTCTCACTACTTTTCTGTGACACATCCAGTTTTAGATAAATACGAACAAGTGGCCGGTGTGATCAATAAGGATATTGTGGAGTTTGTTCCTAGTGATAGCTACGATCTTATCATTAGTACTTCTACGCTAGAGCACGTGGGTTTTGATGAAGAGCCTCAGGACGCAAAAAAAATACAGAAAGCGATAGTCCGAATGATAGAGTGGTTGCGACCTGGTGGAAAGCTGTTGGTGACTGTTCCTGTAGGATATAACCCTCATTTAGATAAATTATTACGGACTGACAGTTTGCCATTTACTCAGTATCACTATCTTCAACGTATGACTGCTGATAACCAATGGAAAGAAGTTACTAGGAAAGTTTTAGAAAAATCGCCAAAGTATAATACTCCTTTTGGCAATGCTAATGTGATTGTTGTTGCAGAGTTGAAAAAGGCTGTGTAAATTCCTCAAGATTTTGCACAAAAAAGATTCTATAATCAAGACATGCAGCCGCATTCGACATGTGCTATTGCTTTAGCCAACTATATCTACAATTTTCACCATCGTCCTCATCGTGCCAAAGGTATGATTCGAATCGAGTTTCAAAACAGATTTGGAGAGTATAAGAGCTTAATTTATACCTTTGAAGATTTACGGTCGAGAGGGGAAGATTATCGACGAGGCTTCACTGTGTGGGTGAAAAAATCCGGTGATCCATTATCGTGTATTTTAACTGTGCATACTCCTGAAGGTTCTCCATATGAAGGGAGACATTACTTCATTACACATGGCACCCAACATCGAGCCGGATTAGAGGAGCACTTTGATTTGTATAGAACTGGCATCCGCAATGGTCACCATCGAAATAGTGAAAAATATGAAGACTATTCAGCCACGTTTCTGCAAGATAATCAAATTGCAGTAAGTTCAAACTTAAAGAAAACCAAAAAACACGAGCGTCAACACTTAACTTTTCGGATCAAGATTGAATCCATGAATATGCAATTTTTGCCTTCTCACCGAGAAGATCAATCACGACATCAGCATCGAAAAGAAGAAGATATTTCAGGGTTACATGAAAAGCAATCCGGAGTTGACATATCCTCTGTTCCCGAAGAATCCACAACAGATACACAAACTCATTCAGTTCTTCACTGGAAAGATATCATCCTTTTTGGGGGGATTGGGTTAGTTATTGTTGTTGTCTTACTGCTGACAATTATCTCTCAGGTAGTGTCTCTCTTTCGTTGAATATCAGACTGTGATCACAGTTTTTTCATTTATCCTGTCATGATTTATGATGACGTCAGTGAATTGAGATTTTTGGCTAGACCTTTCAGGATAACTCGCTACAATAAAGTCTATTCATTTTTACACTTTCAAGCGCTGCTCACTTGTAATGAAATTCTTATCTGGGCTGATACCCCACCGTTCATCTTTAGTACTTACCTTGATGCTCATAGGTTTTATGAGTCTTCTATTGAGTGACTCATTTGGAGGAACGTCAACCAGTGCTAAGGTGTTAGGTACTCCTGCTCATAATTTCATTTGGTTGGTTATCACAGTCTTTTTAGTTGTTCGTTGGAAATTACGATTGTGTCTGCCGATCACATTACATCGATTATTATGGTTGGCTATCATTCCTTTACTTACTGTGGCAATCGTAATACTGTCACTCTATGATTATTTTTCTCCGTTGAATCAAGCCTTTGCTATCACAAGATTTCACCAAATAGAGCTAAGTTATGTCTGGATATTCTCAGTACTAGTAGCGCTTGTAAACTCGCCTAAGCAGTGGTGGAAAAAAGAAGGGAAGAAAATTATTGCGCTGGCTCCATTTGTGGTATTTGCTTACTTTTTAGTCGCACAATTATGGCCATGGGCATATTTCTTAGAAATGGTAAAAGAGGATCGAATCGTAGAAAATTTGCAATTTGTGATACTTTTTGGTGGAGGCCTATCTTCTTTTAGGTTTGCTTGGGCATTTTGGCGGTTGGAGAGAAAGTGGCAAACATTCGCTCTAATGGGATGTGGTCTAATTTTTATGGCTGTGGCTGGTGATGAGATATCTTGGGGACAACGGTTGATAGGAATAGAGACCCCTACTCAATTGGCGGAGATAAATCGCCAAGAAGAGATCACATTTCATAATCTATATAGTGTGGAATGGCTGGTGGGATGGGGATACTTTGCAATTGGGCTGTTTGGAATCTGGGCAAAGCCATTACTATCGCTGATAGTACCTCAAAAGCACGTGATGATGCGACTGGTGCCATCTTTACGACTTGTTGGGTATTTTATTTTTCCTGCAATTTTTCATATCTTTAATCGAATGATCTACGGTGGAATGTGGCGTGCTTGGTCAGAGGTGATGGAATTGTATATATATGCAGGCGTAGTTATTTGGATTGGATTGAC
>CAZULU010000083.1:0-2933 GCA_964621585.1 uncultured Pseudomonadales bacterium | reverse complement strand
AAAGCTTCTGTATCAAAAAGAGTGTGATCGAGATCAATCAGAAATAGATTATTTGCCATAAACTTTATGTATTTGAAAGCACTTTCAAGCTTCGTTCTACTCCATCAAAATCATTCCATAAATATTCCGTTTGTCCATAGGCCAGACTTTGTTCATGTCCTTTACCAAAAATAGCCACTGTATCACCCTTCCGAGCTAAGTGCTCTAATGCAAAATCAATAGCGAGTTGTCTATCAGGGATTGTATGTATTTTTCTGTGATAGTTAGTGAGTGTTTCTGTCATCTGGCGAAAAATTGTCCAAATATCTTCAGTACGAGGGTCTTCAGCTGTAAAAACGCTCATGTCAGCATGCTCTGCCGCAATTTTTCCCATATCATATCTTTTTCGAGGATCCCGTAACCCCGCACAACCAAACACTGCAATCAGTTTACTATTCGCTTTTTGTTTAGCCTTGAGACTAGTAATGGCTTGATACAGACCATTCGGGGTATGAGCAAAATCAACGATGATGTTTATCCCAAGAGTATTAGTAATGGTTTGCATCCGACCTGGCACACTCCCAAATGTTTTCACAGCTTCTGCGAATTGTTTTTCACTCACTCCTGTTTCTTTGACAATGGACCATATCATCAATGCATTAGAGTGGTTATATGCTTCCGGGAAACGTTCATAAATAGCGTTGGTAACAATATCTGGATAGTTTTGAGTAGTAGAGTATGTTATGGTTTTTGTTGAGTGTGCTTGTAGCAGGCCTTTAACTTTCGCAAAAGATGTCTGATCATCCTTGTTGATAATTGCTAAATCTGCTTGAGCCAGTTTTGATACTTTTGCTTTCACATAATTATCAAAGCTCATATGGTAATCGAGAGCTTCATTCAGTGTGATATTGGTGAGTGCCGCAATCGTAGGTTTTACTCCCCAAGTGCGATACTGATAAATACCATGTGACGTGGTTTCTAGTACCACATACTCATATCCTTGATCAGCGATCTTCCGCAAGAGTTTTTGTAATGACCAAGGTTCAGGAGTGGTGACATGGAAGCCAGTATCGATAGCCTCATCACCAATGTACGCTGCAACGGTAGAGATCAAGGCGACTTTTTTGCCAGCTTCATGCAGAACATGATAAGCCATGGTTGAGGAAGTAGTTTTCCCATCAGTACCTGTAATCGCTATAATCTTAAGTTGTTGAGCTGGAAAACGATAATAAATAGTTGCGGGCAAAGCTGAAAAAAGAAGTGTTTTGAAAAAATGATTAACTTTTTTTAATCGATAGAGTAGTTGTTTTAGCATCAAAGTCATTATAACTGATACCTAACCAATTTCATATCGATCGGTCAGTAAACGTGTTTGTCTTAACTATTTTTTATCATGTAGAGGTATGATAATCTGAAAATACTGGATAATACTATGAAACAATCTGCATCCTCCGCTTCTCCACGTTTGATCGGAATTGATGTCGTGAAAATCTTGGCAATGCTCGGCGTCTTATTCCTACATACCCTGCTGGCCTTTACCAAACGCCCGGATTTCATTCAAACCAAAATTTGGTGGCTCCTTGAACCATTAGCAGTTGTTTCATCATTGGCAGTTCCCTTGTTTTTTCTTACTAGTGGTTATCTCACCTTGACTAAACAAGTGGGTATCAGAAGTAATTTGCGAGCAACCATATTCCGCCTGGGAATACCTTTGTTGGTCTTTACTCTTATCAAAACAGTATACGTATTTTTATTGCGTAATCCTTTTCGAGAGGCATTTGTTGAAGTGCTAGTTGATAGTATTTTGAATATTATGAGTTCACAACTTTGGTTTTTAGCATACCTACTAGTCTTTAAATTGTTACAACCTTTTTTTCAATTATTGTTTCAGAAAGAACACAAGCAACTTATTTATTATGTGATGGGTGTGTTAGTGATCTTGTTCTTTTTTGCATCATTTAGCAGCAACATTGGTACTCAAGGTACCATCTATAGCTTGCTTGGTGGATTAGTATATTACTTTATTGGAGGAATGTTGCGCCTGCGAATGCTACCGAATATATCTCTATCAAAGTATTTATTAATTTCAGTGATAGCTTTTGTATATTTATTTGTCTTGGATATCTTAACCCTTCGGTTTGGGTATTCAAACTCCTTACTAAATAGTATTGGCGTTATGCTAGGTTTGTTGGCAGTCCCTGCAATATTCTCTCTATGTCTCAATCTTAACGTCCTGCCGTTTTCGAAAATACTTGCGTGGTTAGCCACTATGTCGTTTGGTGTCTACTTGTGGCAAGAGCAAGTAGTCATGTTTAGAACAGATGTGCTTGGTTTTGAATATGATTTTGTGGGCTTAAACCCTTATATCTATTCTGTTGCCAACTTTACCTTGGTACTTGGTATGAGTTTATTCCTAACTTGGCTTGTGAGTTGCCTTCCCAAAGTGAGGGTGATTGTGGGATTTAGGTAAATCTTCTTTGCAGTCAAAAGTTATCAATTTCTAATTTTTCCGATCTGGTGCGATGTTTAGACGAATAAATAAATCTTTTGCAATGTCATACCATAATGGTGCAGCAGTTTCGGATGCCCATTGGGAGGATTGAGGTTCACGTAGCTTGACAAGCATAACAAACTCTGGGTTGTATGCCGGCGCAAACCCGATAAAACTTGCAATTGTTTTTTCCTCATCGTAATGTCCAGCCACAGGGATTTGTGCAGTTCCGGTTTTTCCTGCAATGCTGTAGTCTTTTAAGACTGCCCATTTGGCTTCTCCCGTATGAGCAGCTGCAACCATCATATCTGTGACTGTTTTGGCGGTAGTAGCAGAAATGGGTTCTGCTACAATTTCTGGTTCAATCTCGACTTGATCTCCATTGACTTTTACCGACTGGACGATTTTAGGACGCATCATTTTCCCTTCATTAGCAATTGCACCGACTGCTCGTACCATCTGT
>CAZULU010000082.1:0-3072 GCA_964621585.1 uncultured Pseudomonadales bacterium | reverse complement strand
CTATTTTAATCCGGAAAAAAGAGGTGGCTTTAATGGAACAGAATTCGTTCCTGATAGGAGTTCCTGCGAGCATGACCCCAACTGTATCAAAATTGACGACCCCGGCAACTCCGGGTCGTACACCGCCACATCGGAAATCGAAGTGTTTGTGATCAAGGCTGGGACCAGCGAATTTGCGTTCATGCCCCCCGGTGGGGACAATGGATGCTACGCTGTTTCCTTCAGCAACAACAACTTCACCGTTTCGTGGAACCGCTACGGGTCCGGTCCGTCCTGTAAGGACATCTCGCATGTCCAGATTTGGATGAAACCCGGTACCCCCGAAGTGACTCCGACGACGGAAACGCCGGAACCGACGGTGGAAATCACCCCGACGACGGAAACGCCGGAGCCGACGGTGGAAATCACCCCGACGACGGAAACGCCGGAACCAACGATCACCAGCACCTTTGTGCCGACCAACACACCGCAGGTGACGGAAGTCCCTGTACAGGTGTGCGACAACATCCGTGTCCCTGATGGTCAAAGCACGCTGGAGTACAACACCGGTGACGGTGTCTGGCACTTCGGCGCGACGCTGTATGGACCCAGCGGGCTGGTGTTGGATTATCGTAACGGTTCAGGCACCTACCGGATCGTGCAGAACGGTGTGGTCATCGTCGAGTTCACGCTTGGCAGTGGCGAATGCTCCGTTCAGGTTAATACACCGGATCTGCCGGTTGTTGAACAGCGTCCTTGCCCGACCTGCCCGCCTCTGCGGTGCGAAAGCACTGAGGCAACCTTCCGCTACTATGATGCGGGGGTGGGTGGATACCGCTGGATGGCAATCACCAAAGACAGCAATGTCGAAACTGACGGTGAAAAGTTGACCAATGGCGAATGGACGATTATCGTTCGGGCAACTCAGCCCGTTGCTGGCTTCCCAGATGACGGTGTGGCTTGCTCCACTTGCATTATTGAGTGGGGTGTCGCACCAGATGGAACCGTATTCTTTGGATTCGGCAGTACCATCTGGGACACAGCCGTAGCCATCGGTTTGGCAGAAGGGCGCGAGTGGCCCTCGTATCAGGACATCACGGCTGCACGGCGTGTGCGTAATCTATGGGCAGCATCTGGTCAACCCTTCGGGTTCTATTCTTACAGATAAGAGTAGAACAAAGCAGCAATCTATCTCTCTCGTTAGTCAAAAGGGCCCCGCCATGGCGGGGCCCTTTTTCGTGGTGTTTTAGTTCTACATAATTACGTCATTCTTGACCTGACTATTTTTCTTGATCAGAAATCAAGAAAAGTTGTCGAGATCGAGAATCTCAAGTAGAACAAAGAAAGGTGTCGAATAGATCCTCGATCTCCCTCTTAGCAGGATGGTCAAGGATGACGGGTTTTCTCTGTCATCTCGACCGAAGTGCAACGTAGAGGAGAGATCTCTCATTGGATTAAATGCTTTCGAGCACAGACAAGACAAAAAAGTGATTCCTCGACTCATCGCTCGGAATGACATGTGTGGGGAGTTGCTCGTACTGCTTGCGAATTGCTCGAGAACTTGTTACAATATCAGCCTGATTTCGATCTTAATACAACTTAATAGAGGAACCACACTATCGGATGAGATCCTGAATATTCGCGTCATGAGTACATGACTCGACTTTCCAGGATGACGATAAGGAAGGGTTATTCACAATGGCACAATTCGTAACATTCAAAGATCAAACATTTGCCGTTGGGGACACTGTTGTTGTTCACCAGCAAATCCAAGAAGGTAAAAAGACCCGTACTCAATTGTTCGAAGGGATTATTATTTCTGTGCAAAATCGCCAGGAAAATAAATCTTTTATCGTTCGTAAAATTGCTTCTGGTGGAATCGGTGTTGAGAAAATTTTCCCAGTGCAACTGCCTACAATTGAAAAAGTAGTATTACGACGCAAAGGTGATGTACGACGCAGTAAATTATTCTATCTCCGCTCTCGTATTGGTAAGAGTGCAACTAAAGTCAAAGAAAAGAAAACTGTTCAAACTGTTGCAGCGTAAGATTTAACCAAATCATGATATTTCAAACCCCGCTTCGGCGGGGTTTTTTCATGACATTGGTTGGATATATATGTTCTAATCTCAGGTATCTAGTTTCAGATCTCAGATCTCAGATGTATGTCATGTTCTTGTCAGAATTTGATAGTACAGTGCAATAAGAAACATTAATATCGAATCTTTGGTAACGAATCTCTCCTTATGTGCTCTTCTATCTATCTGCACAACCAGCATGTTGGCCGCAATGGCGAGGAGACAGCTGTACTTTATTTACAAGCAAAAGGTTGGCAGATTATTACTCGTAACTTTCGTTGTCCAGTAGGAGAAATTGATATCGTCGCAAGATGTGGAACAACTATAGTTTTTGTAGAAGTCAAAGCTCGCAAAAGTGATGATTTTGGCCATCCGAGTGAAGCCGTGACACGTCTAAAACAGTTAAAAATTCAACGGACAGCTCAAACATTCTTTTCAACGCATAAAATAAGAGGTGAGTTCAGATATGATATAATTTCTGTATTACCAACTCAAATTGAACATTTTGAAAATGTTACCTTATGAGAAATACAGAGTTCACACAACACATCAACCAAACAGTGGAAGCTTTGTTCTCAGAGTTTGACACAATCGATGTATCACTTTTGAAGGATAATGAGCAGTTCCACTCAAAAGTAGCAGAAACATATCAACAGCTCAGAAACGAGTTGCCAGAGCTGGATTTGTCACTTGATGCCTATATCATGATGATCTTATTTCAAGCTATGCCAGATCACATGGAAGGTGGCAGCGGTAAACACGAATACTTTAGTCGAGCTGCTGAAGCATTGCGAAGCAAAGTTGACGCACTTCTTCCCAAACGAGTTTCACACGTATAATCGAGATTTCCTCTTGATGTGAAGATTGTTTATCAGTATAATTGCGTGCATCCAACTGGCCCCATCGTCTATCGGTTAGGACACCAGGTTTTCATCCTGGGAAGCGCGGTTCGATTCCGCGTGGGGTCACCAAATTAAGTTTGCCTCAAGAACATTACTTTTTAATCTTTTCTAAAAA
>CAZULU010000081.1:2548-3170 GCA_964621585.1 uncultured Pseudomonadales bacterium | reverse complement strand
TGGATGAAACTATTTCCTGGTGGTGAAGATGCCTTGATTCCCAATGTCCAAGAAGGACAAGATTTGGGATTTGTGGACATGAACGCAGCACAGAAATTCACCCAGCCACCAGCGCGCTACAATGATGCTTCATTAGTGAAAACGTTAGAGCAAAAAGGAATAGGTCGTCCGAGTACGTATGCATCGATCATCTCAGTGATTGTTGATCGTGGATATGTTGAGCGAAAAGACAAACGGTTTTTTGCTACGTCCGTGGGTATGACTGTGTCTGATTTCTTATTGGAGTATTTTCCTCAAATTATGGATTACGATTTTACAGCAGAAATGGAAGAGGATTTAGACAGAATTTCTCGAGGAGAAAAAGAGTGGAAAAAGATTGTCAAAGCATTCTATCAACCGTTAGAAAAGAAAATCGCTTCTGTATCTGATGCCGCAGAGCGGGTACAGATTCCTGTCGAAGAGACAGGGGAAGTATGTCCAGATTGTGGTGCTACTGAAGGTGGTAAAGTGGTGATCCGAACGGGTCGGTTTGGCAAGTTCAAGAGTTGTAGTCGTTTTCCAGATTGCAAATACACCCAAAACATTGTGGATGTAGTCGAAGGTGTGAAATGTCCGTTGTGTC
>CAZULU010000081.1:0-2538 GCA_964621585.1 uncultured Pseudomonadales bacterium | reverse complement strand
TGATGTAGTCGCCAAAAATAGTCGCTGGGGTAAGCCATTCTTTGGTTGTGGACGTTATCCAGATTGTGACTGGGCAAGTTGGAAACAGCCTCAACCCGGGGAAAAAATCACCAAAGCGCAGTGGAAAGTGATGCAAGCAGAACGAAAAGAACGAGCTGAAAAACGCAAAGCGGCCTGGGCTGCCAAAAATGGGAAAGCGGGCTCAGAGACGAAAGATAAGTCAACCGTAACAAAAAAGAAAAAACCAGCTCCCAAGAAAAAGATCACCACTAAAAAGAAAACAGTAGCCAAAAAGTCTTAAGGATTTGTTGTTGAAATAAACTCTACTATGAAAAAAGTTCTGATTTATGATTCTGGGGTGGGGGGCAGAGCAGTATACCAGTTGTTATTTAAGCACTGGCAGAATCAGATAGAGACAGGAGAAATTCAACTTGACTATTTTGGCGATACTAACAATTTTCCCTATGGTACAAAGACTGAAGCTGAGCTAAAAGTGATAGTTGATCATAATTTGCAAGAGTTTGTCCAACAAGAATACGACTTAATTGGAGTTGCATGTAATACCGCATCACAAATTATTGATAAACATTTTCCACAAGCACAAATCGTTACGATTATCCAACCAACAATTGCCAGAATTCAAGAGTTACAGCCCTCATCTTTATTTGTGATTGGTACTCAATTTACGATTCAAAATAAAATTTACTCCACTTTACTCAGCTCAAAACATTTTGCTATGGAAGTTACCGAGCAAGCAGAGCAGGATTTAGTCAGTTTAGTCGAAGAAAAAAAATTTCCTGAGATACAGACAGAAATTCATCGAATTATTTCCCAAATTGAATCTGGTCAGACGATCTTACTAGGGTGTACTCATTTTTCTGTGGTAAAAGAGTTGTTTTCTTGGGAAATTGAAAAACAACACAAAGAAGTTACTATCATTGATCCTTCTGAAGAGTTAGCGAAGAAAGTAATTGGTGATTTGTAGTTGGCTGCCTATGCTTGGCACACGCTACAGTAGTAGGTGCCGCGACCTCCGAGTTTTGATTTCACAATTTCACCTCCGCAGTGCAAGCAGGCTTCACCCTGCCGGTCATAGACCCGCATTTCTTTTTGGTACCCACCGGCAAAACCATGGACATCTACATACTTACCGTCGGTAGTGGTGCCACCCATTGCGATGCCTTTAGCAATTATTTGTCGGATACTTTTATACAATCTGCGAATTTCATCCTCATCAAGGTTTTTCGCTGTTTTAAACGGAGAGATCTGAGCGAGATTAAGAGCGTCGCAAGCATAAATATTGCCTACTCCAGAAACAATACTATTATCCATAATGGCGAGTTTTATGGGTATTGCACGACGGTGTAACTTCTGCGAAAAATCATCATACTCAAAGCTATCACTGCTTGCATCAGGTCCGAGATTGTTCCATTCTTTCAAGATTTCTTCATCAGACATGAGCTTCATCCACCCAAATAATCGTTGATCATTGAAAAATAATTTTGATCCATCTCGGAAGTGATATTCCAATCGAGTGTGTGTGCTGGGCAAATTCCTTACCCAATCTTGTGTGGGATGACCACCGCCAACTTTGTGTTCATCATCCACATAGATCAGTTGCCCGGTCATTTTGAGATGAGTGACCAGGTTCATTCCGTTACTGAGTTTGAAACGGATCATCTTGGAGCGACGAGAAATATCAGTGATTGTCTGACCTAGTACTTGGTCTGAATCACCGATAAAACTCTTGGGATGGTAAATCGATAGATGCGAAATAGATTTTTTAAGAATATAGGGAGTAAGTCGGCGAGTGATGGTTTCTACTTCTGGAAGTTCAGGCATAGATTGGAGATCTGAGAACAGATACTAGTGATTAGTGTGTAATTATACTTTTTTATTGTATCACTGCTTGACAATGTGACCTAGTTTTCTCACAATGCACCTCTACACTTGTATCTCAGCAAAAAACTATGCATATCTGTTTGTTTGGTTCTGCATTTGATCCCGTTCATATTGGTCACCAGTACATGGCGGAACAAATGCTATGTTTGAAGTTATGTGATGAAGTATGGTTTGTACCCGTCAATCAGCACCCATTTGGCAAAAAAGTAGAAGCGAATGGAAGGCGAGTAGAAATGCTAAAACTAGTTATTAGAGAACAGTCACCAGATATTCGTGAAAAACTGAAAATTTGTTCCTATGAGTTGGAGAAAGATGGGAAGAGTTATTCCTTTGATACGTTAGAGTCACTGGCTACTCAATATCCAGAACATACTTTTTCGTGGTTGATTGGCTCGGACAATTTACAACACTTTCATTTATGGAAAGATTATTCCACTCTTTTAGAAAAATACCGAGTTTGGGTGTTTCCTCGTAAAGGTTTTCCTATGCACCCTTGGTATCCGGGCATGAACGAAGTTACTGGAGTAGAGGAAATCGAAGTGTCGTCAACTCAAATCCGTGATCGCTTAGCAAAAAAAATAAGTATAACAGGGCTTGTTCATCCAGAAATAGAACGGTATATTGCTTTTAATAACC
>CAZULU010000080.1:1280-3253 GCA_964621585.1 uncultured Pseudomonadales bacterium | reverse complement strand
GCTTTCTAATGATGACTAACAAATAATCACAAATTATTGATTTCCACGAGCGGGTGAAACGATATCAAAGCGATAATCTTCACCAGCTTCTAGTGTTCTTCCATTTAATTCAATATCTTCTTCCAAGTGTGTAACCTGGAACATGCCATCTTTGGCGATTTCACTTTCTCTGATCAATTTTCCTTCTTCGTCAACAAACATCTGTGTTACTTCATTGGGGTGACGTGTCAAGGTGACATCCACATATCCTGAACGGACGGGAGTACGTGCTGCTTGATCAACAGCAGTCACCGTATTATCTTGACCAACAAGGTGAGAACCGGTCGCGATAACAGCGGCTAACATACCTAATCGCTTGAGTGCTTCAATTCTTTTCATAGTTCCCCTATTTCTACCAGTTTTCAGTCATTTCTGTGCTCATTTGGGCAAAATTTAAAAAAAAACCACCTTCCTGTCCGTAAACAGGCTTAGTGGTGGCCCAAATAAGGTGACAAAAAGCTGGTCATTGTTCTAGTCCTTTATCAATTATCTATAGGACTAGACTATAGTATACCAAAAAACAAACCTATAGTCAACAGGCTTGGAAACTAAACTGCTCGAGTGAGGTATACACACTCATTTGACCAAACTGATTCAGAAAAAAGAAGTTTATCTGGTGTGGTGTGGCCAAATTATCGAAGTTTAAAGGATATAAAAATAATAAAAATGTGTCAAGAGGAGGTCCTGCGCCACTGTACTACCATTATCCATAGTAATCCCCCAAAGATGATCCAGTCTGCTAAATTGTTGGAAACATTTAATACAGGAACTGGTAAAAAATCGACTACTCCTCCCAAGCGAAAACGATCAAGGAGATTTGAGACACTCGCCCCTATCACTGCAGTAAAGGGAATGTGCACGCGATGCCAGTCATCTTTACATATCCATGCCAACACAACCATCGTTAGACCAATGACGATCAGTTGCACTCCCCTCCCTTGGTCAACTAAAAGCCCAAATGAAACACCAGGGTTAAAGGTGACTATATCCTGGGAAATTGCCCACCATTTGGTGAGTTGGTCAATGAAGATAACAGATATAAAAATGAGGATAAGACGAAAATGATACATGCTGTTACCGTCTTCGAAATATACGTTGCAGTGAACTGACTTGGACTCGATTTTGTGGTGATGTTTTGCGCTTGGGCAACCGCTTGGCAACTTTTGAATGACCAGATCGAAGGTAGATCACCACAAACCCAGCCAAGAAAACTAGCACATAGACGATCAAGTCGATTGAAACAAATCCTACTTTGACATCAGTCAATCGAAATGGAGTGAAAATACTATTCAATAATCCATAGCAAATTAAAAATAATCCCACTACAAATCCTGACTGTGCAGTTTGTTTACTACCTCGGTACCATTGGTAAAATCGGTATTTTTTCTCAATTTTTCTGAGTAAAAAGTAGACAAAAGTAAAACCTGCCACCATGTACAACTGGAGTGGGTGCCGTGCATCAAAAGTATTGGGGAATGAAATCCCCCAGGGCATTTGAGTAGGTGTGCCTATTTGGGAACCAGCAAAAAAGCGTGCAATCCACATAAACACTAAAAAGACCGTCGCTCCCATGGCCCCAAACTCCATCAATTCATAATGATCCCATTTCTTACGCTTAGCTAACCACCCGATACACCACAATGTTCCTACAATACCAAAGACTTCCTGCAAACCTGGTCTTTCTAAGATAGAAATCCACGCCAAAACATTCAGTTGAAAGTCTGGAAAATGAAAAAGAATAAACCCAATTCGACTTATCAGTAATCCACACAACGCAGCCAGCACTCCTACATCAAACACCTCATCGTCTTCGTAATGTTCTTCATGTGCTCGCTTCCAATATACGAATCCCCCACCCAAAAAGGCACACACTAATAGCAGATTGAAGGTGTATAACACGATTGGGCCAAGGGAAAATAAAACTGGAAACATAG
>CAZULU010000080.1:0-1180 GCA_964621585.1 uncultured Pseudomonadales bacterium | reverse complement strand
CCGATGACTTTATTTGGGGTTGAGTGATGAAACATGCCGTGAAAGTTATTGAGGGGCTTGAGCCAAGCCGGTTCCCATTTCCAAAAATTGCGTGGCGCCTCTAAAAAGTCTGGAATCAACCCCACAAAACCACCCAAGTAAATAAACCAGGGAAATTGTGCTGAGCCAGCATGCCAAAAAAGATACACTATTCCAAAGGAAATTGCGAGTTCAACTAACTCCATCCGGATTGCGTCCTTGCGCTTTCGTTTGCCTGTAGATAAACCTGTTCCAACATCCCAGTGTGGAATCCAGTCCTCAATATAATGTGAAGCCAAAATCAGGGGAATGGCAAGAATCGGATTGGTGACTTTGGAAGCAATAAATGCTCCAGTCGCAACGTGGGAAATAGATAGCATACCACTCAGTTATCAGAGATTAGAGAATAGTTGTCAGTTATCATCTAAATTAATAATAACCGCAGATATTACTATTTCGTTACTCACATTTGAAATATTATTTGCACCATTTAATAATGAATATGACCAACTGTCCATCACAAACTACTCATAATCCCCAAGAAACCAATCTCTGGTATCTGATCTCAGATCTCTAGTTTATGAGTTTATGCTCTCTCAACATAACTACCATCGGTAGTGTTGACGCGAATTTTTTCACCGGCGTTGACAAACAAAGGGACTCGGATCTTCAAACCATTTTCCAGCACTGCATCTTTGTACATATTGGACGCACTATCACCTTTTTCACCTGGGGCTGCATCAGCAACTAAGAAAGTCATCTTGGCAGGCAAAATGACGTCGAGGTATTCCTCTTCTCCGTCCTCGTTGGTCCAGAACATGACCCAAACGTCTTCACCTTCTTTGAGATATGGGGCTCGATCAGACAAGACATTTCCGGAAATAGTTACTTGATCATAGGTCTGTGGATCCATAAACACATAATCTGGTCCATCCTGGTACAGGTAACTCATGATTTTTTTGTTAACATCGATTTCCTCAGCTTTTTCACCAGATTTAAAGGCTACATCAAGGGTAGAACCATTACGAAGGTTCTTGATTTTGACACGGATTGTTCCCCCACCTCGACTCATGTGAGTGTGAGAATAGTCCAACACGGTGTATGGCGCATCATTGTAAATAAAGTTGGCCCCTTTGCGGAGCTGGGTGACAGAAATCATAAA
>CAZULU010000079.1:0-3269 GCA_964621585.1 uncultured Pseudomonadales bacterium | reverse complement strand
GTAGATTAGAGTCAATAATTTTTACTTACTTTTTCTTTTGTACCCTTTGCGTTACAATTCCACTTACTCTAGTGATGGTATTGTAGGGTTTCGCATTTTTTTCTGTATTACATGTATAGATGAAAAAAGAATATTTGACAATCCTTACAAGAAAATGACACGGTTATTTGAATTCTGAGATTGGGGATTGGATACTAGGGATGAGTGAGTAGTTAGTTCTTCAGAAAATATCGGGGCGTCGTATAACGGTAGTATGGGCGCATGGGGTGCGTCCGGCCTGGGTTCAATTCCCAGCGCCCCGACACAATTTTATTCCACAAACATATATCCATTGCCATACGCTGTTTTGATAACTTCTTTGTCATAATCTCTAATTTGCAAACGAATCCTACGGATATGAACGTCTACTGTTGCGATCATGGGCATGGTGTCAGTATTCCAGACATGTTCAAGAATAACATCTTTAGTAAGAATCATGTTTTTATGACGAATGAGCAGCGTTAAGATCTCAAATTCTTTCCTACGCAGCTGAATAGGATTATTTTCTATAATCACTTTTCCAGCGTAGACATCAATATCAAAATACTTGGTGTGAATCCACTGTGATCGAGCCCCATGTTTGCGTTGAACCAACTTTTCAATTTTTAATAAGAGCTCTTCCAGATAAAAAGGCTTTGATATAAAGTCATCAGCGCCATTTTTTAATGCTTTTACACGCTCAGTACATTGGCAAAGCTGTGACATCATCAATACTTTTGTATGGGTGTCTGTTGCTTGCAGATAGTCAATAACTGTATACCCAGTGGTAGTAGGAAAGAGCAAATCCAAAAGGATCAGGTCAAAGGAAAAAGTTTGAAGTTTTTTAATTGCATCGCATGGACAGCCTACGACGGTGACTACAAATGCTTTCTCACGAAGTACTGAAGAAAGGCTTTTCGTTAATTGGGAATCATCTTCAACGATCAACACAGTAGTAGGCATGGCTATTGAACTCTACAATATGTAGTAGCTAGAAGAAAAGTACCAAAGAATTAAATTTCAATTAAAAAATTATGACTTTTGCATATCTTGCAATCTTTTCTCAATTTTGGAAGCAACAATAAAATCATTAACCGACAACCCTCCAATAGCATGAGTATAGAGATTGATAAGCACATGTTTATAATCGTGGAGGTACATATCAGGATGATGGCCTTCCACTTCAGCAATTTCGCCAACTATGTTCACAAAGTGGAGTGCGTCCTTAAAGTTATCAAACGAGAAATCTTTTTCTAGTTGATGAATATCATCGCGAATAATATCCCAGCCTGGAGTCTGTTCATGATAGAGGTTCTCTTCTGCCTCTTTCAGAGGTTCAGTTCCACCTTCGCACGGTACGCATTTTTGGGAGGAGAGATCATTTGTCATAACGCCTTTCTATTTAACTGTAACACTTTTTGCTAAATTTCTTGGTTTATCCGGGTCAAAATGTCGCGCAATAGCAAGATAATACCCTAATAATTGACCAACCACAATGTGAAAGAAGCATGTTAATTCTTGAAGATCCGGAATAATAATTGCTTCTGAAAATACTTCGTAATCTTTTGTCGCGACTCCAAATAACTGCCCACCACGTGCATTAATTTCAGTTGCTCCAGACAAAGTATCTTGTTCAAAACTGTTTGTTTGGATGGCAACTATGCATGCAGTACCATCTTTGATGAGACTTAATACTCCGTGTTTAAGTTCACCGGAAGGAAAAGCTTCAGCATGAATATAGCTCGATTCTTTGATTTTAAGTGCCATTTCAAAGATAGCTGGAACCAAGAGACCTTTTCCTATCAGAAAAATGTCAGTGTGATCCTGTAGGGAGTGTGCTAAATGCTCTATTCTTTTTTGAGACTTGCCAGTGAGCCAATTTTCTAACTGTACAGCAAGATAGCCAAGTTCTTTTTGTTTTTTTTCTACTGAATTATTAATTGTTCCACTCAACGCATATAGTGTGCTTATTTGTGCAAGAAATGCTTTTGTTGAAACCACAGCAATCTCTGGTCCTGCGTGTACTGGTAGTACATGATCAGAAATTCTTGCCAGGCTAGAGTGTATATTGTTAAGCAGCGAGATGATAGTTGCTCCTTTAGCCTTGGCTTTTTTTACAGCATCTAACGTATCTGCGGTTTCACCACTTTGTGAGACTGCAACAATCACAGAATCTTTGTTCATTACAGATTCGAGGGTGCTAAATTCATGGGCAAACACCGTCTGCGACAAAATTCCTTGGGCAAGAAAAAAATGATGACCAAACAGACCTGCAAAGTATGCCGAGCCACAACCGGTGAAAAACACTCGCTTTTTTGTAAAGAGTTGTCGAAACTCTTGAGTATTGAGCAATTTGTTAGAGGCCACATTCCTAATAACATCTGGTTGTTCTAACACTTCTTTGAGAAAAAAATGTTCATATTCACCTTTATCAGCTTGTTGGTCTTGCCATTCAGCTGTCTGAAACGAAAATGTCTTTTTTGTACGAGATGAAACATCTATAACACTTAGTCCTTGTGGTGAAAGAATTACAGCTTCACCGTCTTCGAGGGGATAAAATTCTTTGGTCTTATCAACAAACGCTAGAATATCTGAAGCAACATATTTTTCTTCATCATTCTTTCCTATAACAAGGGGAGAGCCGTGACGACATGCAATAATTGTTTGGCTGTCTACATCTAACACAGCAAATGCATTAGCACCGTGTAATTCTAAGAATGTTTCAAAGACAGCTTCTTGAAAGTGAAGTGTTTTCTTTTTCTCTTCTATCAAATGTACAATCACTTCGGTATCTGTAGCGGAAGAAAAATGATGCCCTTGTTTAAGTAGTTTTTGCTTTAGTTCACTAAAGTTTTCGACAATACCGTTATGAACGACAGCTAATTTTTTCGTACAGTCTTGATGAGGATGTGCATTGGCTTGTGTTACCCCACCATGGGTGGCCCAACGAGTATGTCCAATTGCTGAAAATGCAGGCTCCAGAGTGGTAGTTGCATTACCAATTTTTCCTGGTAGTTTTTCAAGTGCAATGCGTTGATGAGAAGAGTCGAGAATAGCGATTCCCCAAGAATCATATCCACGATATTCCAATTTTTTTAGTCCTGCAAGAATTGTTTGGGCTGCTTGTTGTGATTTGTCCTGAACGATCCCAAAAATACCACACATAGTGTCTCCTTAAGATATATACTCAAAATCTTGTTCAAGAAATTTGAAGGTTAATGAATGAATGGGAATCAAAAGACCGAAGCAAG
>CAZULU010000078.1:0-3286 GCA_964621585.1 uncultured Pseudomonadales bacterium | reverse complement strand
AGTAAATTTGATCCAAAAAGCTGGAACTACTCAAGTATATATATATTTTTATTTGGTAAAATTGAGGAATCAATAAGTATCAAATGCTATGAATATCTTTGTAATAGAGATAAGTCAAAGAAAACAGAAATATGTTCAACTTAGTAAGAGCTACAACAAAAGATAATCTAACCCTAAGTGGATTACATCTTCCTGGTGACAAGAACAAACCAGTTGTACTTCACCTACATGGTTTTGAGGGAGATTTTTTTACCAATAGCTTTATATCTACAATAGCCCAAAAATTCAAGCAAAAAAATATGGGTCTTCTTACAGTCCAAACTCGTGGTATGGCGAATGAATACTTATTCAAGACAACGGAAGGAAGCTGGAGAAAAATCGGGGCACATTTTGAAGTAATGGAAGATGCATATATTGACATTGATGCGTGGATGGAGTTTTTGTTGGCTGAGGGTTACACAAATATCGTAATTCAAGGTCATTCGCTGGGGACCATGAAGACTGTTCGTTACTTATTTGAAGGCTCACATACTGATAAAGTAATAAAAATCATACTACTTGCTCCTTTTGACATTATGCGATTGTTAGAAAATGCCACAAATGGGAAGTGGGATGAATACTTAGAGATAGCCAAGCAAAAGGTTAAACAAGGATTGGGTGAGGAGATCATTCCAACTGAGTACCTAGATGTTGCCATGTCGTTCCAAACATATGTAAGCCATCACCAAGAAAATCAATTTGAATACATGTTTAACTTTGGTGATAAAAACTACGATTTTCCCTTACTTCAAAAAATAAATGTACCAGTAAAAGTGATTGTTGGAACGGCAGACGAGTATTTTCACCCAGCAAATCCAGATCATCCTGATGAAGCAATCAGCATTCTTTCTAAGAAAATAAAGAATGCCTCCACCACACTTATCCCTGATGCTGGACATGGTTACGATGGGTTTGAAGAAAATGTTGCAGATGAAGTGGTAGATTTTTTGAGTACCGATGAGAAAACTTAAAGAACTTTAGCAAGAAGACAATACAGACTAATTGTATAGTATTCTAATTTCAGTAGTCCGTAACTTCACCAACCCAAACTGCACAGCATCATCAAGTACTGCAAAAATATGTTCAAAGGGCTGCATCAAACTACTAATTAGATATGGTGACCGACCCATCCTTTTAACCTGAAACTAGATACCCTCACTAAGAAATAAACGAACAATTTTCCTAAATTTATTGATCAAAAAACTCGGCCTTTTCCTGATAAAATTAAACTGTAAACAAATGTGATATGAGGCTAGAGTGAATGAAAAAACGATTTCCTACATTCAACAATAAAAATATACTGCTTTATTACTTCCTTACCATTTTTATGAATGGATGGTTTATCCTTCCAAACTGGGTTTTTTACTTTGCCCAGTTTATTACCATACCTAAAATAGGTCTCATTGATGGTGTTTCAAAGCTAGTAGCTGTATTTTTAGAAGTTCCATCTGGAGCGGTTTCAGATTTATTAGGAAAAAAAAGAACGCTTATTTTTGGAAATCTGGCTTTTGTAATATGTTGTTTGATTCTTATCAATGCCACTAACTTCACCTGGCTACTCATTGGCAATATCATCATGTTTATCGGGTTTGCTTTTATCTCAGGTGCTAAAGAAGCAATTTTATTTGACTCTTTGAAAGATATACAAAAAGAAGATCAGTACGATGAAGTACTTGGGAAAGTTAACAGTATTGCTACTTTTACCACTGTGGCTTCTATCTTTGGAGGAGGACTGCTTTTCAGATTTAACCCTCAATTCACTTTTGTAGCTTGGTTGTTGTTTAGCCTGATTTCTATTGGCTTACTAGCTTATATGAGCGAGCCAAAATCAGATACAAACGAAGCCTCATACACTGAGTACTTCTCCAAGCTAAAAACAGGCGTACAGTCAATCTTCACCAAGCCAGTATTTACTTTTGTACTACCCGTTTTGTTCTTCTCAATGTTAATCAAAGCCTACGAAGGTGTAATTAGGCAAAATACTGGTGCATATTTCGGATTTAGTGGTGAAACATTTGGCTACATTTTAGCGTTGATTTTGGTACCAACTCTGCTTGTAAGCTACAACTATGACAAAATCCTTAAACTTCTAAAAGAGAAAGTTGAGTTCCTATTCGTTTGCTTCTACCTTGTTGGCTTTTTGCTTGTTTATATTACTAACAATCTTTACTTTGGCATTTTTTCATTTTTATCAGTATATGTGGCACAAGAATTAGCAAAACCTTATATCATCGGACTTATTAACAAACAGACCGAGTCCAAACATAGAGCTACAGCTATTTCAACGGTCTCACTATTCTCAGAGTTTCCTTATATGATAGTGGTAATATTCTTTGGGACTCTCATTCAAGTTGAAAATATTAAATATTACTATGTGTTCTTGCTTGTAGCTTTGGCACTATATCTGGTTTTACATTTATCCAAGGGAAAGCTAGGTAAGATAGCTATACCCAAAGAACAACAAGAACCCATTGTTGATTTATGAGGTTAAGTGCATTGATTCTATTTCACTCAATCTTAAACTAACCAGCCCCACCTGCACCGCGTCATCAAAAGCTGATAAAATCCGCTCTATAGACCTCGCAATAACCGAGTCCAGATCTAAACTTGTATTTCTGGGTATTGGACCCATCCTTTTAACCTGAAACTAGATACCTTGACTGATAATTACAAGTATTCTTCCTCTTTAAATTGGTGGATTTTTAACTTAATTTTCAGAACCAAGAAAAGCAATATTTTGATATGATGTATGTAATATGAAAATACTAGTTATAGGTGATATACACATTGGTGATTCTAGAGAATCCACAACTCATCCAGGTATCGTTAGACAAGCAAACACTCAATCGGAAAAAACTCTAAAAGCTTTACTTCCAAAACTTAATAATTTTGATTTTGATCTAATTGTTCATACTGGTGATGCATTAAGGGATACATACCAAAAAGAAGTTGATGAAGCAAACCTCACCAAAACACTCACCTTATTAAGTGAACTAAAAGTGCCAACAGTTCATCTAATTGGAAATCATGAACTCAGGGCATTCTCAAGAAGTGAAGTTGAAAACATTTATAGAAAAGCAAAAGTAGATCCCATATTCTATGGCATGCAAGAGTACTCCGATTTTCGCATAGTATGGTTAGATATCGAGTTGGACCGTAAAGATAAAGCATTTTTACCAAAAAACACACTCGAATGGCTTGACACGCTACCCAAAGATAACAAGCCATCAATCATTTTTTCTCATTA
>CAZULU010000077.1:0-3497 GCA_964621585.1 uncultured Pseudomonadales bacterium | reverse complement strand
AGCACCATCAAATTTTCATGACCTTTGGGGGCAACTGTGCTGTCAGTTGCACTTGGCATATTAATATAAATGGAAGGTTTTTGGGGCCATTGAGGGTGATCAAATACATCAGCAAAGTGTTTTTCCCAACCAGTGCCAAAGTACAAATTGTGATGGGTGAGTTTTGGGAGTTTACCTTTTACACCGAGGTAGAGAATAAACGCAGAAGGTGTCATAACCTTCTTTTCCCATTGTTGTTTCTTCATACTGCGCTTTGATTGGTCAGACAATAGATTTTCTGTAAACCAATAGTCTGCATTGGAGATAACAATGTCCGCATGATAGGTTTTGTTGGCAGTGTGAACTTTGGTGACATTGTTTCCCTGAACCACCAGCTGGCGGACCGGAGTATTACAGATGTACTCGACTCCTAGCTCTCGGCCAATTTTTTCCATGGCTTTCACAATCGCATAGATACCGCCTTTGGGATACCAAACACCAAGATTGAAATCAACGTGAGTCATTAAGCTAAATAATGCAGGGGCGTTTTGTGGGGAGCAGCCAAGAAAAACCAGATTGTACTCAAGTATTTGTTGCACTTTTCGAGATGTAAAATATTTTGAAATATGGCGATGCATATTTTCTAACACACCAAGCGATTGACTTTCTTTGGCAATTTCCCAGTTCGCAAGGTCGAGGATACTGTCCATGTTTTTATAGAGGACTTGATTGATAGCAACCTGATACTTTTTTTTACTGACGTTTAGATATTTCTTGAACTTCGGGGTAATGCCCGGTTCCAGTTGTTCAAGCATGTGGAGATCTTTGTCTCTATCACCGGTGACATCGATATGACTACGATCACCAAAAAAGACACGGTATTGGGGAGATAAAGGGTCAACTTGATAAAAATCAGCGGTTGTTTTGCCAAATTCAGCAAAAAAACGTTCAAAAACTTCGGGCATCATATACCATGACGGACCCATATCAAATCGGAAGCCAGCTTCTTCCAGCACACTAGCGCGACCACCAAGCTGTTCATTTTTTTCCAGAACGGTGACGGAGTGCCCATCTTTTGCTAAAAGTGCAGCACTGGCTAAACCACCAATTCCACCACCAATGATGACTATTTTATGCTTTTTCATTTTTTCTCCGGTAAGTACTCAGTGCCCGCATAATAAATGACGTAATCAACTCAATCATGTCTTGTCGTTCTTGTTTGTTGATAGTTGCTGGGAAATACTCCAGCACAAAGCCATTGATGGCATGCACAATCACTTTCGACTCTTGTTCAATCGGAAGCCTGTGCGTGAAGTATCCACTCTCAACAGCCTCCAGCAAAATTTCTTCAATATGCAGGTAGGTTTTTTCTGGCAGATGTCCTCGCTCATTTTTTTCAAACTGAGATCGAAAAGTGAGGTAGTACTTCAATACTGCGATGATTGGTTGTGCACACTGAAACTGAAATTCGATGCGTTGTTTGAGTTGTTGTTCAAAGGTGGGTAGTGGTTTCAGTTTTGCCCGTTCAGTGCCCAGTTGTTGATTGGCTTGCAAGTACATTTCCAAAAATAATTGTTCTTTGGTCTCAAAATAATGGTAGATCACCGATACTGCTAGACCAGTCTCCTTGGCGATAGTTCGCATTGAGATCCCTTCGGGACCGGCAAGTGCAAATAGTTTCTGGGTAGAAAGAAGTATATTTTGGCGAGTATTTTTCATAAAGTGATTTATAGAACGATCGTTCTATATTAATATACCTGAAATGGTTGAGCACTGCAAGCGCGAATATATGCTGCAAAAAAAGTTGACCTGGAAGATATTCAAGAATGGAAAGTGTCTTGAGAGAAAATAATTAAAGATCAAGCAGTGTGAGGTAGCCAATCAACCACCAAGCAAGAAAGGTCAGTACAAAACTGACAACTGTATACTTAATCCACAGTGGCGGAATTGTAGGAGATTTGAGTCCTCGTCGTTCTCTTTCTTTTATTCTAGGTTTTACAAAAAATGAAACCCAAGACGTGGTGATAATAATGGACGCGAAAATAAAAAGCTCTAAAAATAAAATAATTTGATCATTCGAGAGTTGAAAAAGGATGAGAGTACTGAGCGTATGGATGATAATCCCACTCCAAATACTGATACGAAAAAGATGTTGATTTTTTTTCACTCGTTCTCGCCATTTGGCTGAATGTGCGCCCCAAAACCCAAATAGGTCAAGCAGTGTTACCGCTCCTAAGCTAATAATTAAGCCCAGTAAAGAAAAGCCTAAGAGAGTAAAAATAATCCAAAACATAGTTATTCTTGAGATTGGCGGACCACGCGATAAATCACTCCGGCTTTATCATCAGAAATGTACATAGTTCCACCTGGGAAGGTCAACACATCGACCGGTCTTCCAAGGGCCGTTCCGTCATTCGCTAACCATCCAGCAATAAAATCACTTCGTTCACCTGTGGGTTGACCTTGAGGGTCCAGCTCAATGCGCTCAATCTTGTATCCGGTGGGTTCTGAACGATTCCATGAACCATGATATGCCACCAGTAAATCATGCCAGTAGTCTTCTGGCCACCCTTCTTCTGGTACAAATGCTAAGCCCAAGGGAGCGCTGTGGGCGGGGAGATCAATGTGGGATGGAATTTTACCTTCACAGTTTAGGCTTTGATTTTCAGAAAAACGTGCATCATACACATTGTTGCCGTAGCACTCTGGCCAACCAAACTCACCTCCAGGTTGGAGAATATTTATTTCATCAGGTGGTAATTCATCACCGAGCATGTCTCTACCCATTTCAGTGACCCAGATTTGGCCTGTCACAGGATGGGTTGCTAAAAATACGGCATTCCTCAATCCATTAGCATACTCTAGCATCTGATTGCCAGCAAAGTCTGCAACTTGAACTGATCCATGTATCGGGTTATTTTCGTAACAAACATCACAAGTCGAACCTACCGAGATCAACATTTTTTCTTGATTATCAATGGTAGCTCTAAGTAACGTGCGAGTGTTGTGACGACCACCTCCAGGGAGGTCAAGATGTTTGCGTTTGTTGGTAGCTTGTGCCGTGACACTGTTATAGTCAAACACTGATACCTGATTGAGTTCAGCAACATACAGCTGACAGCGTTGCTCACTGCAGTAAAACAACAAACCGTGTGGACGATTCAGATTATTTGCTATTACCAATTTATTTTCTGATACTCCATCTCCATCACTATCTTCGAGTGCCACGACCTGCCCAGATGATGGAATACTAACCACAATTCTTCCGTTCGGATCGATGGCGAGTACTCGGGGACCTTTCAAGTCTTGCGCAAAGACATTGATCGCAAAGCCATCTGCCACAGATAACGGGAAGGTTGTATTATTTTCTCCAGGTGGTGTTTCTAATAGTTCAACAATGTTTGAAGAACTGGGAAGAATTGCAGGTTTTAATCCTTGGAAGCTATTGGTCGAAAAGTAGGCCAATGCAGAAATTCCAATCACAGTGCCAATGAGCAATAAGGCAATGAAGATTTTAG
>CAZULU010000076.1:2180-3521 GCA_964621585.1 uncultured Pseudomonadales bacterium | reverse complement strand
TAAGGTTGAAGCATTTGTAAATCTCTCAAATCAGCAACAACAACTTCTGTCCAATCTTTTTCCTGTGTAAAGGGTTTGGCTTGAGTAAGGTGTTTCTTTGCCTTAAGTTGTTGAGATTTTGTTGTTCGAATCAGAACATCTATGTAATTTTCTCGAGGTATAAAACCACAGAAAAAATGAGTGTCTTTTAGTCTAGCCTGGTATCCCATTATCTGTTTCCATTTTGTGTAAGGAAAGGTTTCTAGATAATGCTGTAAGGTATCTTCTATCGTATTCATACTACATATTGTATCAAACCAGAGCAGAAATTACGATTATTCTCGATACATGAGGGTATCGACATTTTCAGTAGAGCTTCATATAATAATACTCTGTATGTCTACCCACTGGTGTATACAATCTTGCCATTTTACAACTAAGAACATTCAAGTTCTTATGGGTAGTTATTAGTCTGAGTTTGCTCAGACTTTTTTATTAATAGAACGGAAAAATGCTATGTCTAAACAACGTTTTAAGCGGGTGCTACTTAAGGTGGGTGGAGAGTCAATGCTTGGAAAAAGAGAGTATGGAATAGATCCGGATGCTGCTGAGCAGGTTGCTTCACAGATCCGTGCAGTTTACGCAAAAGGCATTCAAGTGGCAGTAGTTATTGGTGCTGGTAATATCTTTCGAGGTATGTCCGGTGCAAAGAATGGAATTGAGCGAGCAACAGCCGATTACATGGGAATGCTGGCAACAGTGATGAATGCATTGGCCTTACAAGATGCTCTAGAAAAACTGGGAGTTCCTACTCGAGTGCAATCAGCGTTGACGATGCCAGCTGTTGCAGAACCGTTTGTGCGCCGAAAAGCTATTCGTCACATGGAAAAGGGACGGGTAGTTATTATTGGAGCCGGAACTGGGAATCCATATGTTACGACTGACACCGGAGCTTCCCTTCATGCGCTTGAACTACATTGTGATGTAGTGATGAAAGCAACCAAGGTGAATGGGGTCTATGACAAAGATCCGATGAAGCATTCCGATGCGAAGCGCTATCGCGTCCTTAACTTTAACGATGCTATAGCAATGCCTGAAGTTCAAGTCATGGATACTGCTGCATTAGCCATGTGTAGTGAAAACAACATGCCGATTATGGTTTTTAAATTATTTGAAGAAGATAACCTAGAAAGAGTGGTAAGTGGAGAAGATGTGGGAACGCTTGTTGCCAATGAACCAACCGCTATAGAAAAATAAATATTTTATAGAAAGAGGTACGTTCCAGATAGTATTATTTGGAACGTATTTTTTTAGGAAGTACGATTACTCGCGATTCATCTCGAATCGTTCCCGAGTAAATTC
>CAZULU010000076.1:0-2080 GCA_964621585.1 uncultured Pseudomonadales bacterium | reverse complement strand
CTTTCAAACAGTGGTTCTTCTTCAGTGAATAGTGTTTGATCAAACTGTTCCATCATAGTTATCTTCTAATCTCCTGTAAAAAGCGTACAGTTTGATTAATCAAGGTAAAAGTTGGCTCTAATGATTTGGAAAGCTCCGTATCCGATTTGAGAGAACCTTCGCGTTCTTGGTTTAATGTAGCGGTGCGAATGGGGTTAAAGGAAGATTCCAAGTCTTGTATGGAACGATCAATTTCTTGAAAACCGCGCGTTTTTTCAGCCTGCGCTGTCACTGATAATTCTCGGCTTTCCACATCTGCAAATACTGCATCTCTCACCACTCGTAGTTTATCAATTGCTGTTTGAACTCTCCCAATGCGGATGATCCCTAGTGTGTAGTAGGCTTCAATCTGCAGCTGTTGATATAGTTCTGTGAATTGTTGGGCTTCTTGGTCGATTTGTAGCCGATCTTGATGAGATAAGTTGGCATTTTTATGCAACAGCAATTTATCTTTGAGAAGACCGAGTTGTACCAGTTGAGGATTTTTATACTCTAAAGGCACTCCTGTAGTCCTTTGTAAAAGTTCAGTGAGCATATCCAGATATGTAATTAAAATATCTGCGCGTATATCAATGAGGGCTTTGGTTTCTTTAACAGCAAGTTCTTGAGATGCTAGAGTGTTGAGCTGGATAAACTGGCTTTTAGTTATAAAATAGTTTTGTTCTTGTTGACGGTATTGGTCCAGTAGCCGAAAATACTTATTTTGATGAGCTGAAAGTATATCGGTGGGAACAGGGTTTTCGGTGATTTGAGCCTGAACAGCTGAAAACGGTTGCCATTCTTCAACTGCTTGACCACTGACGACAATAGGCAAGATCAGAAAAAAGAACCCAATGGCAACAAAACCAATAAAACGCATAACGTTATTGTAGCAAGTCTGATTTCAAAAAACACTACTAGAGCTATTTTTCTTGCAAAGCTTTTTCTCGGGCAAACACTATTGCTTCAAACATAGCTTCAAAAGTACCTGTATCCATCCATTTGCCATTGACGAAAGCCACATCGAGCGTGCCTTCTTTTAAGTACTCCATGTTCAAGTCTGTGATTTCCAACTCACCTCGAGCAGAAGGTTGCAGGTCTTTGGCTTTTTGTACAACAGTGTTGTCGTATATGTAAAAGCCAGTGACACAATAGTTGGATTTCGGTTCGGTTGGTTTCTCCACAATAGAAATTGCTTTATTATTGCTGTCAAATTCCACCACACCATAACGCTCGGGATCTGAGACCTCTTTCGCAAAGACTCGTGCCCCTTTTTGGAAGGTTTGCACTGCTTCAGTGAAGTCATCTTCAAAAAGATTATCTCCTAGGATCAGAGCAACATCATCATCGCCAATAAAGTTTTCACCAATTCGAAATGCCTGAGCTAAACCTTCTGGTTTATCTTGAATTTCGTAAGTGAATTTGCAGCCAAATTCTTTACCGCTGCCCAACAGATTCAAAAAGTCCCCTGCTCGTTCAGGTGCCACAATGATCAAAATATCTTTGATACCGGCCTTAATCAATGTTTCTATAGGATAGAAAATCATTGGTTTGTTATAAATAGGCAGGAGTTGTTTACTGGTAATTTTGGTCAGAGGGCGAAGACGTGTGCCACTTCCTCCGGCTAAGATAATACCTTTCATAGCATGTCCTTTGTGCTATTTTTGTAAGGATATTCGCTAGTATACAGTGTTTTTCGAGATTTGAGAACGAAAGGTAGAGTTTCATCATTTAATCTGGGGGCGGTATTGAAAGGCTTCGCTGACATGGTGAGCTTCAATCTGATTGCTCCCGTCCAAGTCTGCGATTGTTTGCGAAATTTTAATGATCTTGAAGAAACTGCGGGCTGAAAGTTGGAGCTTCTTCATACCCAAGTGAAGTACGGTTTGGGCCTCAGTTGATAGCTTACAATACTTTTTGACGGCTTGAGAGGATAACTCACTATTGGTGAGGAACTGAGTATTATGAAGGCGGCGTGATTGTAACATTCGAGCAGCATGGACCAGTTCTCTGAGAGTTTGTGAAGAAGATGAATCATGAGAGGGATGTACAAGTTTATCAA
>CAZULU010000075.1:0-3695 GCA_964621585.1 uncultured Pseudomonadales bacterium | reverse complement strand
AAGCGGGAAGCCGTCCCCAAGATAAGATATCCCTATAGATTCCTGGGAGACTACCAGGTTGATAGGCAGTCGGTGCAAGTCTGGTAACAGATTTAGCCTAACTGTACTAAATAATCAATTGAACACTTTAGTAGATCATCAACTGAGGTTGAAATGATAACTAGACGATGCTATATTCTCTTCACTTTGTTAGCGAGCAATCTCGTTAACTAGCGAAAACAACGTTTTGTTTTGGTCTCTGGAGCGGGGTGGCACCATCTCTTCCCATTCCGAACAGAGTCATGAAACGCCCCAGCGCCGACGATAATACATGGGCAACTGTGTGTGAAAATAGGTCGAGGCCAAAACCAAGCGTTGTTTTTTTTATGCTTGTTTTCTTCACCTCACTTTCGGCAACCTACACCTTACATCTATCCGCTGTATCTGGTAAAATGCAACTTCCTTGTGGAGTATCTGTTTATTATTATTGAAATACTTCATAAGAGACCTGAATTGAAAGGAGCGTAAGGAGTGATTGAAACTCTTTACGAGTGTAACACTACATGGCAAGTACACAACCCAAAACCATGGATGAGCTATTAGCTCTTTCTGGTCAAGAACTGAAAGTCCCTCAGAAAGGAGACGTGGTCGAAGGTACCATTACCGACATTACCAAGAAAATGGTAATTGTTGATATTGGAGGCAAGACCGAAGGAGTTGTTGCAGATAAAGAATTTGAAGTCGCAACTGATTTTATCGAAGAGTTAGCTGTGGGCGATAAAGTATCTGTCTACGTGATTTCTTCTGAGAATGATCGTGGCCAAACATTATTATCTCTCAAGAAAGCTGCCGTCGATAAGAAATGGGATATCTTCATTAAAGCGCTCGAAACTGGAGAGCCAGTTGCTGTCAAAGGTGTCGAGGTTAACAAAGGCGGTATGATTGTTGTTGCTTCCGGCATTCGAGGATTTGTTCCATCCAGTCAATTTGGCAAACAATACTTGGGTAAATTAAACCAATTACTCAACAAAAAGTTCGATGTCAAAGTCATTGAAGTTGATCGCGAAAAGAATCGTTTGATCTTCTCTGAGCGACATGTATCAGAGCAAAGTATTATTGCTCAACGTGATGCGGCGTTGCAAAAGATCACCGTCGGTGATGCTTTAACTGGAGTCGTATCTGGTATCATGCCATTTGGCTTGTTTATCACGATCGAAGTTGAAATTGATGCCGATCACAAGGGTCAAGTTGAAGGACTCGTTCACATTAGTGAGATGAGTTGGATGAAAGTTGAAGACCCCAATGCAATGTTCAAAGTTGGCGATCAAGTCAAAGTCAAAGTCTTGGGTATTGACCAAGCAGTTGGTAAATTGAACTTATCTATCAAGCAATTGTCTCAAGATCCATGGCAAATTATTGCAGAGAAATATCCAGTCGGAGAAACCGTTGTAGGTAAAATTTCTCGAGTTGAAGCTTTTGGTGTCTTTGTAAACTTTGAAGAAGGTGTCGATGGATTAATTCACATCAGTAAATTAACTTCTGTTGATGAATTCAAAGTAGGAGACAAAGTCACTGTCACCATCGAAAACGTGGAAGCGGACAAACGACGCATGAGTCTCAGTCCGGTCTTAACCACCGTGCCGGTGGGATACAAATAATACTCCAGAGATTGGAGAGTAGAGATTAGAAACTCGTTTGATATAATGGACATAAGAAAAAGTTAAAAATACTTAACTTACCCTTAGTACTTATACAATTTCTGATCGAAAGAGGTATGTATGTCTAGACAACGTATGATTGTGACTGATGACCAACTGCTGATTGATATGGATTTGTTGTTCAATGCAATTCGCGAAGCGAATGGTGATTGGCAAAAAGTTGAGCAAGAAATGCAAGCATATTTAGCAGCTGTGCAGTCCATGACCCATGGTCAACAACATGTTGAAGCAGAATAAATATTGACTAAAATCTTTAAAAGACCCGCTACAGCGGGTCTTTTGCTTTTTGAGGGTAGCAAAAAAGCAACGTTGAGTAGTAGAATACATCTTTCCTTTCGTGGTCATTGTGAAACAATGACTACAACGCACAAAAATTATCTACAAAAAACATATGCTACAACGTATTGTTTCTCTTTTTCGTTTTGTTCCAGCCTTAGTAATAGGACTGGGAACCTACTTACTATTACCAAAGGTTGTATTTGCCGCGAGTGCTGGTGCCGAGACTGGACATGGAGTAGAAGGGGCGATGTTGTTTTTTGTAATTGCTGCGATTCTTGTGTCAGCCAAGATATTTCACTTAATCGAAAAAATTAAACAACCACCAGTAGTAGGAGAGTTGGTAGCAGGTATTATTTTAGGAAATTTAGGATTATTGGGTATTCACTTCTTTGAACCTTTTCGCCATGACCAAATCATTTCATTTTTAGCGGAATTAGGTGTAATTATTTTACTGTTCCAAATTGGACTGGAATCTAATGTCACCGAGTTGGCTAAAGTGGGTATGAAGTCAACAATTGTGGCTTTAATTGGTGCTATTTTGCCGTTTGTATTGGGTGCCTTTATTGTTAGTCCATTATTACTTCCCAATCAATCAGTTCACACCTACTTATTTTTAGGTGCCTCACTCGCAGCTACTTCAGTGGGTATTACAGCTCGGGTGTTTAAAGACTTTGGACAAGGAAAATCCTCTGCTGCCAAGATTGTACTGGGAGCGGCGGTGATTGACGATATCTTAGGCTTGATTTTATTGGCAGTCATTTCCTCGATGGTCAGTAGCGGCGGATTCTCATTAGCCGGAATGGGGTGGATCACCTTTAAATCATTTGCCTTCTTGATTGGGAGTGTTTTATTGGGGCAACTTCTTGCGCCATTCTTGAGTCGAGCGTTTGCCATGATCAATACGGGATTAGGCACCAAATTTACCTTAGCGATTAGTTTTGGTTTAACTTTTGCTGGCTTTGCTCAATTGCTCGGTTTAGAGCCGATTATTGGAGCATTCGCAGCAGGATTAGTATTGGATCCTGTTCACTTTGCGCACTTTAAGGATCCTGAGATTGTGGCTTCCCTCAAAAAACATGTGATGGATACCAAAGCAGGTGTCAAAGAAAAAATCATGGATGTACTGCATCACCATGTACATCGTAATCTTGAGGAAACCATTGAACCGTTGGCATTATTCTTTGTACCGATCTTCTTTGTGGTTACCGGTATGAGTGTAAATATCCAAACCCTTATGAATCCGCAGACCATCATCTTGGCCGTTGTGATTGCAATTGTTGCTTTCCTAGGGAAAGCGGTATCCGGTATCTTTGTACCTGGCAAAGATAAATGGATAGTAGGTTTAGCCATGGTGCCTCGTGGAGAGGTGGGATTGATTTTTGCTGCAATTGGTCAACAGCTGGGAGTAGTCTCTGATCAAGTCTTTTCGATCATTGTCTTGACTGTGTTGATCACTACCATTGCTGGACCAGCTGTGTTGGCTCGCATGTTAGGTAAGAAATAGATTTTTTTAGATAAGTGAAGACCTCGCATCAGCGGGGTCTTTTTTTATTAAGCAACTAAGTTGCAAGTACTCATCCTTGGCGAGAAAAACAGAGAGGAGTATACTAACGTTTTCAGGTAACATTTCTGATTATTACCTATCAGAAGGAGGAAATATGGTAGAAAGAGATACCGATGGGGCAGCAAGAAAAGCTGCCGTTACACAACAAGAAGGAG
>CAZULU010000074.1:1452-3929 GCA_964621585.1 uncultured Pseudomonadales bacterium | reverse complement strand
ACTGATCAGTACAGTGATGCAGAAGCCCGCTTAGCAACTTTAGAGAAGACGAAAGCAACCTTCGAAGCGATGCTAGACCAGGCAAAAACTGTGGAAGAAATATTAAAAGTACAGCAATCAATATTTAATATTCAAGATCAGATCGATGCGATCAAAGGACAGTTACAATACTTAGAAAATACTTCCTCATCTAGTTTGATATCTATATATTTAGCAACAGATGAGCTGGCGTTACCATACAGTCCTGCAGAACCTTGGCGTCCTCAAGTTATCTTTAAGACAGCTGTTCGCTCTCTTGTAACTAACCTTCGTGGGATCGCCGCTCTAGCAATTTGGGGAGTGGTGTATCTACCACTGATTCTCGTTGTTGCAGTTATACTATGGATTGTTAGAAAACTGTTTATTAAAAAATAATAGCAGGCACTTTTTTTCGCGACTGAAAATACATTGATGAACAGCAATATCAAGCCTTGATTCTTGTCCCAGAACTAAGGTATTGTTAGCTTTATTATTGAAATAACCAAAGGAGATACATGCAAAAAATTGTGTTATCTATGGTCGCAGTAGTCACGTCCACATTTCTGCTTGCAGGATGTACTCAAACCCCACCTGAAGCAACAAACGATGCAGGACTAGAATCTGAAATAATGATGGTTGATGAAGAGGGTCAAGTAGATACAGTCAAAGAGTTTACTGTAGAAGGGAATGATTTTGCATTTGTGCCAAATTCCATGACAGTCCAACAAGGCGATACTGTGCGGATTACTTTCAAGAATGTAGAAGGTTTTCATGATTTTGTGATAGATGAATTCGATGTCAGTACTAGTCAAATTGGGGCAGGACAGACAGAAGTAGTAGAATTTGTAGCCGACAAGGCCGGAACCTTTGAATATTATTGTAGTGTCGGACAACACCGAAAGATGGGTATGAAAGGGACTTTGATTGTAGAAGATCTTGCTGCATTATAAAAAAATACATCGTAAATATATAAGAGGGTGTTTTATTACACCCTCTTTTTGCTTATAAACCTCTTCTTGATCGCTCAGCTTTTTCAACTTCACCTGCTATATCTAGACTGGGTGGGTTTTCTTCATCATGATCCACATATAAGCCAAATTCCTGTACCATATCTAGTGTATTATCGTCGGACTCAGGATGTGGGGTTGTTCCGCCTGCTGATTGCTCATCATGATAGTATTCATCATCCATCTCAACACTACTGCTTCCTTTTGACAGACGCTCTTCTTCTTCTTGGATTACATCGAGGGAGACAATTTCTGGGTTTGGATTTGAAACAACTTGAGCACTTTTTTTCATTTCAATCGTCACCACTTCTGGATTGTTTTCATTGAGAGCTGATATTAATTGAACTGGCATATATTCCTTTGGATTTGTTGATAGGATATTTGTACATACAGCGTAAAAAGTCTGCGTAAGCCTCAGATGTACAAGGAGTTGGAATTGTGTAAGAATGAAAATAAAGCTATGAAAAAAATTTTACTCACACTTTTCTTCATTTTTTGCTTGTCTATTGTTGGCATCTTTTTTCCAAGTCAAAGCATGGCTAAATCTTATGAAATCTCCAGTGTTGAGATACTTGCCGAACTCTTTTCCGATGGGATCATGAAAGTCAGCGAAACGAGAGTGTATGATTTACAGGGTGATTTTAGTTTTGGATATCTCTATATTCCTCGATCTGATGACACCAGTCTATACACTTTAACTGATATTCAAGTATGTGAACTTCATATTTGTTACGAAAAGAACTCTCCAGATGTCGAGAACCAATCAATCAGTCAGCGGGCAGGAAAGTTTTTTGTTCAAGAACAGTCAGATAGTTATTTTGTGAAGTGGTTTTATGAAGCCCAAGATCAACAAAGAACATTTACTATTCATTACACGGTCAACAATGTAGCTCAAGTGAGTTCAGAAATCACTCAGTTATACTGGAAGTTTATTGGGGATGAATGGGAAATACCCCAACAGAACGTGCGGATTAACCTCACTATTCCCGAAGGAATACCTGGTAATCAAATTAAAGCTTGGGGCCATGGGCCGTTGAATGGCGTTGTTAGTATTCCTAATGTCCGAACCATTGAGCTGACTTCACCTGTAGTTGGTGCAAAGCAATTTTTTGAAGCAAGAGTGATTTTTCCCAGTAGTGTGATGACGATTCCAGCGAATAGTGATCTCACAGAGTTGGAAGTCATCGCTGAGGAAGATAAGTTTATCCAAGACACGATTGCTCAAAATCAATTTCAAACAGTTTGGTCATACCTGGTGGGATTTGGGACAGTCGGGGGAATTGCCATTTCTTTTGGGCTATTTGCTTATTTGCTGAAATCATTTTGGCAGTTTGGAAAAGACCAGCCACTGCCACAAGTCAATCAAGCTGGTCGACTTTGGGAACCGCCAAGTGATCTCAATCCAGCCCAAGTAGAGCAATTATTATCTGGTACTCCCACCACAACCTCCAA
>CAZULU010000074.1:0-1352 GCA_964621585.1 uncultured Pseudomonadales bacterium | reverse complement strand
TGGGAATTTCATCCAAAGCGTTAGCCCAGTTTCCAATTCAATTTTCACCGCAGGATCAAGCCAATCTTCAGGTCTACTGGGCTGTTAATAGTTTTGCCTCTGGGGGAGAGACAAGTATTGTCTCCGATTCGCTTACACAAAGTCTCACTTCCATTGCTGATGCCATAAACAGTGTGTCTGCAGTCAGTACCGCGAGTTATGGGGCATCTGGGACGGGGTCTTCTGGAAGCTCCTCAGGTGGTGGCGGAGGTGGTGGTGGCGGTGGAGGTGGAGGTATGGGATAATACAGGTATGATACTTCCCTCAAGACGAAAGAATCCACTCAATCAAAAATGGGTGTTATTATCTCCGCATCGAATGTCCCGACCGTGGACCGGTAAAATGGAATCCATACATGAGGACTCTCAACCGGGTTATGAACGTAGTTGCTTTTTGTGTCCTGGTAACACTCGTACAAGTGGAGAACAAAATCCTCAATATTCTGACACTTATGTTTTCCCAAATGATTTTGCAGCACTAGTATCTGAAAAAGGAAATATTGATCAGAATGACACTTTATTTTCCGAAGAAAGTGTCTCAGGAACCTGTGAAGTGATTTGCTATTCTCCTCATCATGACAAAAATCTGATGCACTTATCGATTGATGGAATTGTCAAAGTGCTCAAGACTTTTCAAGATCGCTATCGAACTCTTGGACAAAAGTCGAACATTGATCATGTACAGATCTTCGAAAGTCGTGGCAAAGAAGTGGGAAACAGTAATTTGCATCCTCATGCTCAAGTGTGGGCACAGTCTGGCATTCCAACATTTATGCAGGAAGAATTGAATGCTCAAGAGCTTTATTTCACTGAACATCGCAAGCCGTTGTTGTTGGACTATGCTCACAAAGAACTTCAAAACGAAGAACGGGTAGTATATCAAAATGATAGTTTTGTAATAGTCGTTCCCTTTTGGGCAGAATGGCCATATGAATTACTGATACTTCCAAGATTTTCTTGTCAAAGCTTACTTGATTTACTTCCCAAACACCTAGAAGATCTAGCACATTGTTTTTCTGTTGTGACTCGAGGATATGCCCAACTTTTTCATCGTCCGCAGTATGGAGCTCCATATATGTTAGGGCTACACCAACGTCCCACTGATACAAAAGAATATCCTGGTTTCCAATTTCATATCCATGTTATTTCTCCAATGTTGACCCCTGATCGGCAAAAATTTCAAGCTGGTTATGAGAAATATGCTGAACCACAACGAGATCTGACTCCAGAAAGTGCGGTCAAGGCGATACGTCAAGTTATTCAAAGCTTGTGAGGGTTATCGTACAATGTGCAAGACAAATTGCAGAAATTCCA
>CAZULU010000073.1:0-4174 GCA_964621585.1 uncultured Pseudomonadales bacterium | reverse complement strand
GAAGGGCCAGAGAGCGACAATAGTCTTTGGATGTCTTTGGGAGTAGCGGATGTTTCTAGATGTTCGAGTAGCCATTGGTGTGGGATAAGTATGTTCATAAGTTTCTTTTTTGTCGTGTTAGTAATTTACGTTACATGCTTGGATCCTGAACATTCAGGTCTACTATACAGACTTGAGTTTTCAGGATGATGAAGACTGTTAAAACTGTTTCAAAAATTTTAAGTCTCCAGAGTATAGCAAACGAATATCGTCAATATTTAACCCTTCTTTTAGCGTATAGGTACGCTCAATACCCCAGCCAAAGGCAAACCCAGTATATTCTTTAGGATCAATGCCACCAGCTTTGAGGACATTAGGATGAACCATCCCTGCGCCCCCCACTTCATGCCAGCCTGATTTACAGAATTTACACTTTTCACCTTCTTTTTCACCTGTGCCATGACAAATATGACAACTAAAATCAACTTCGAAAGATGGTTCTGTGAATTGAAAGTGAAAAGGTCGAATGCGAGATTTAGTACCAGGCCCATAAAACTGCTCAGCAAAGTAATCTAAGGTGCCTTTCAAATGTTGAATGGTAATACCTTTATCGACCACTAATCCTTCAAACTGATGAAACATTTGGGTATGCGTGACATCTTGTTGGCGACGATAACATCTTCCAATGTTAATCATGCGAATTGGTGGTTGAGAATTTAATCGCTCCATTTCTCTCACTTGACCGTTGGAAGTGTGAGTAGTTAAGACAACTTTACCACTTACCAAACTGGGGTGACGTTTTCGGGGATCATTTTGATCATAACCAATCTCTACCCCGCCGCTGGCGGGATCTTTCATACCAGCTGATTTTTCTGCGTTATCACTTGAAAAATCAGGGTCTGAAATAAAAAATGTTTCCCATTCATCACGAGCAGGATGATCTGGTGGCATATTCAAGGACTCAAAGACATACCAATCCCAGTCGACTTCCGGATAGCGAACCCGAGTGAAGCCAATCTGTTCGAAAATACGAGTAATTTCTTCCATGGCTTGACTCACTGGATGCATGTGACCAACGTTGGGCTTAATCCCCGGAATTGTGAGATCTTGCCAGGCAAGTTGTTGGTTGTTGGTGATTTGTTTTTCGATAGATTGCTCGAGATGTAATTTGAGTTCGTTGAGCATTTGGCCAGCTATTTTTTTGTCTTCAGCGTCTTTAATCAGTTTTGCTACATCATTGAACAAGCCTTTTTTGCCGAGGTACTTGATTCGTATTAGTTCCCCATCAAGTGATGTTTCGGCTTCTAGTTGGCTTTTGATCTGTTCAATTGCAGTCTGTAATTGTGATGTTGTCATAGATGTGATTGTAACAAAAAACCCCGCTTTCGGCGGGGCTTATTTTTTTAAACGTAAAAATGTACCCCTCAATTAACGAGTGGTAAAGGCAAAAGCTTGTTTCACGATTGCTTCAAATGTTGGCATGTCTTCCACTGCAATGTCTGCAAGAATCTTGCGGTCAACCGTGATGTTTGCTTTTTTGAGTGCGTTGATAAATCTGGAATAGTTCAAGGATGGATCAACTTGCTTGACAGCAGCATTGATACGAACAATCCAAAGACTGCGGAAATCGCGTTTGCGTAATTTACGACCAATAAAGGCGTATTGACCAGCATGTAAATCAGCTTCAATCGCGACTTTGACCAAACGATTTTTGGTCATGCGGAAGCCTTTGGTGCGGGCCAATAATTTTTTGTGTGATCTGCGTCGGACGACGCCAGTTTTTGCGCGTGGCATGTTGTTTAGAGATTAGAGATTGGAGATCAGAGATTAGTGCTCTGTGTTCTCTTGGTCTAAAACTCTCCTCCTTCGGTATTCCCTTCACCCGTGGTGAATGAGAATTTTGTGAACCTAGTGTCTATGACACTGTTGTTAATATTTTTAAAATTCTTCTTTTTTTACGATCTAAGTCCTAGTGCTTAAATCCTAGTTTCTAGTTTTAGCGTAACCCAAGCATTTGTTTGATTTTCTTGGCGTAGGCTGTTGGAACTACTTGAGGGACTTTGCCTTCTCGGATAGCTCTCTTTGATTTTTTGCGTCGTAAGTGACGTAAGTTTTGAGAACGTCGTAACACTTTACCAGTAGCGGTAACTTTGAAACGAGCAGCGACGCCCTGTCTGGTTTTTTGCTTTTTCACTTTCATACTTATTAGTCGTAGGATGTAAGTAGTAGGATGTAGGTACACATCTCTACAATTTCCCTCAACTCCTCCTTCGGTAGCCCATGATATGGACTTTTGTGAACCTAGTGTCTGTGACACTGTTGTTAATAATTTTTGTTAACTCTTATGCTTCTGGTTGTGGCTCGGGTTTTTTAGCCTTTTTGACAGGCATCAGTTGAATGATAATTTTTCTGCCGAGCAATTTGGCAGGAATCTCAACTGTTCCGAGTTCACTGGTAGCTGCCACTAATCGTTCGATGAGTTGGAAGCCAAACTCTTTGCGAGTAATTTCCCGTCCTTTAAATTCAACGTATGGTCGCACTTTATCGCCATCTTCCAAAAATTCGACGACTCTCTTTAATTTTGAATCAAAATCACCTTGACCCATGAATGGCCGGAAGCGAACTTCCTTGATTTCTTGTTTCTTGGACGACTTCTTGCCTTCACTCTTCTGTTGATCGAGTTGATATTTAAACTTCGAAAAGTTAATGATTTTTGCCACTGGTGGCTGTGCGTTTTCCGCGATCAAAATCACGTCTTTCTCTTGAGCTCTAGCTTGGGACACAGCTTCATCCCGACTCATCACTCCGATTTGTTTCCCGAATTCATCTAGTATACGCAACTCTTGATGCGGAATTCGATGATTTATTTGAAAAAACTTGCGTGCTATATGGACCTCCGTATGAAAATAAATACGATACGTTACATTATATTATGTTATTTTCCTTTATGAAACGTGATTATACGCTAAGATCAAGCATTGTACCAGAGAAAGAGCCGGATTTCAAATCGCAAATTCACAGTGACTTACGCGACCTTTTCAGCAACTTCTTGCAAGATTCTTTTTACGAACTCGTTTGATTTCATGCTTCCTAAATCTTGATTACCTCGTTGTCGAACAGCAACCATGCCTTCTTCCTGCTCTTTTTCCCCTACGACCAAGATGTATGGAATTTTTTCTTTGGCCGCATTTCTGATTCGCTTCTGCATGGATTCTGCTTCATCGTACATCTCGACTCGAATATTTACGTCACGCAACTCAGTTGCAATTTTTTGAGCGTATTCATGATGATGCTCTGAAATCGGTACAATGGCTACTTGGATAGGTGATAACCAAACTGGAAAGGCACCAGCAAAGTGTTCGATTAAGAATGCCATGGTTCGTTCCACAGCTCCAATTGATGAGCGGTGAACAACCACGGGTTGTTCTTTTTCACCTTGCTCGTTGGTGTATTCTAAATTGAAACGCTTCGGCATCACAAAATCGTATTGGATCGTGAAGGCCGTATCTTCTTTGCCATTGACATTTTTCATCTGAATATCAATTTTTGGTCCATAAAAAGCAGCTTCTTGTTCGGCTTCAAAAAAGTGACTTTTTCGATCTTGCAAGACTCTGCGTAATACGTCTTCTGCGAAATCCCAAGAGGCATCATCTTTAAAGTACTTTTTATCATCAGTTCGATCACCTAGAGATAAACGGTAGCGATAATGCTCTCCTGCTTTTAAGCCAAAGACTGTAGCAATGTACTCAAACAAATCTATGACCCCATGTATTTCACTTTCCGCTTGAGATTTTCGACACACGATATGAGCATCAGCTAGACAAAAACTACGCACTCGTTGTAAGCCGCTGAGTTCGCCGGATTGCTCAAAACGATAGAGTTTAGCCAGTTCCGCAATTCTGATGGGGAGTTCTTTGTATGAATGTGGATCATCAGAGTACAACTCAAAGTGATGCGGACAGGTCATTGGGCGAAGCATAAACTCTTCATCTTCAATTTGAATGGGAGAGTACATGGACTCTTTGTAATATGGATAATGACCGGACTTTTTATATAGTTCCAGGCGGGCAATATCAGGTGTGTAGACATGGACATAGCCACGCTTGAGTTCTTCATCGACGATAAATCGTTCGAGTTCGCGTCGGATGGTCGCGCCTTTTGGTTTCCATAGCGGAAGTCCTTTACCAACTGTTTC
>CAZULU010000072.1:2320-4182 GCA_964621585.1 uncultured Pseudomonadales bacterium | reverse complement strand
ATAGGCAGGGTTAAATGAACTCAAATAGCTTGCAAATAATGTTTGGAGTTGTAGTGTGATGGGTAATTCTATAACTCTTGCAATTCGAGAGGGTACCTGGGCAACTAAACTCGCATACAAAAAATCTTCAGATGTTTTGGTGAGTTCTGGATTGTTAAACACGGTGACAGAACTACGACTGGTGTTGACTCCTTGGAGCGCAATCCCTATTCCTACACCACACAAGATGATAATGATCAAGGAACTCAGTAGTACCTTTTTTTTCACAATTTCTGTTGAGTGTACTTGGAGTGATATCACTATATAGAGGAGTGGCATGAGCAACCAAGGAACATTGTAAAAAATGGCGCTTAATAGATAAAAGCCGATTGAGGCTACCGCCCAGAGTGGTTGACGTTGTGCTCTCAACCAAGTTGTCAGAGCCAAGGTGCTCCAGAGAAGTCCGACTAGTGGTTCGTAGACATTCCGAGATTGAGTAATGTGCCAAAAACTGAGAGAGAGTAAAATCACTCCGATAGTTGCAACTCTCTTCGTATAGCCGAGCTCACGAATGCACCAAAACAGGACAGGTAGCGTCAGGATGCCTGCGAGAGCAGTGGGGAGGCGAATTGCCCACTCATTGAGTCCAAACCATTGAATGAACGGAACAGTTGCATAAATAAGGCCAGGGAGCTTGTATTCTCCAAATGCACGAAAATTAAATGGCCATGAGACGCCATACTCGTCATGTCCTGTCAGCAGAATACTGTAGGCGTTATATCCGATCGAGGCTTCATCCCGGTGTAGTTCTCCTGGCAAGGACTCGAGTTGCCACAATCGTAAGAATGTTGCAATCAAGAGCAAAATCACACAAAAGAAGAGGGGAGCAGTAAAGGGAAAAAGTACTTTTTTGGGATTCGCCATAATGATGTAGTCGATTTCTGAACTCTACTTTATCACTCACCTTTCATAAATTCTAGAGACTTCGGCCAGAAGAGCAATAATCTCTGTTACAATCGAAAGCATGTCTAGGAAAATTTCTGCGATAATTTTTGATTTAGATGGAACCGCTATTCCCAATCGTATGGATGGAATGCCGTCAACCCGATTGATCGACGTGGTGCAACAGGCAAAAGAACAGGTTAAAGTGGCTTGTGCGAGTGGTAGGCAATTGGTGATCGCACAACCGATTGTAGAAAGTTTGCAATTGAGTTCCCCCTGTATTTTGGGTGGTGGATCTACTATCGTAGACCCAATTACTTTCCAACCTATTTGGGAGAAGAAAATATCGGTAGAACAGTTAACTCGAATTATTGAGTCGTGTCGACACTTTCCTTATATTATTGGTGATAATCAATACGATGCTCCTTTGAATGAATATCAAATAACTAAGGCGGTTAACATTTTGTATGTCATGAATGTTCCAGCAGAAAAGTCAGCTGAAGTGGTTGATGCTCTTCAACAAGAGGCTGATGTGTCGGCCCTGCCAGTGAAGGGATGGACACCGGGATTTGTTGATATACATATTAGCCATCGGTTTGCCAACAAACGCTTTGCTTTAGAAAAGTGGTTAGAAATTGAACGTATTGATCCTGACGAGGTAATGGTAGCAGGAGATAGTCAAAATGATTTGCCGTTATTTGAGGTGGGTGGTTTTAAAGTGGCGATGGGCGATGGTGTACAACTGCTAAAAGACAGAGCTGACTGGGTTGCTCCCACACAAGAACACGATGGATTAGCTGTGGCAATTGAGAAATTTATTTTGAACAAATAGCTTGATCCTATAGACAATCTTGTATTATGTTTGGCAATCCCTTATTCTAAAGAAGTGAAATTTTCCATTAAACATCTAAAGAAAAATAAACAAGAGTTATTACTTGGAT
>CAZULU010000072.1:0-2220 GCA_964621585.1 uncultured Pseudomonadales bacterium | reverse complement strand
AACATTCAAAACACATATCGTCGAGCTGTGGTAGTGTATGAAGATTTACTGCGATTGCGAGAACAGACTTCTAATACTCAATCCTTTGAAACAAGTTACACCGCCATATTAGTAGCCTTATCGCGTCGCGAATATCAAACAGCCAACGAACAATTAGCTCAGCTACAAAAGAATATCGACGATCGTCAAGCTCAATTGGTAGCTCAAGCAGTTCCTACCATTCCACCTAATGTGCCAGCGGTGAACACACCGCCGGAATCTGGGTATCGTCGTCAATCAGTTGAGACAGAAGTAGGAACCTTTCTTGTTGACATTGTAACTGCGGATTTAAATTCAACTCGGGTCGTTGTTGAAACAGCTTCTGAAGGTGATTGTGCTGATAATTGTCCTGTGGATTCTTTGGCCAGCTTTGTCAGTCGAGCAGGCGGTTTTGCAGGTATCAATGGCCCGTATTTTTGTCCCGCTGAATATCCGAGTTGTGCTGGCAAAACCAATTCTTTTGATACGTTGCTGATGAATAGCAAAAAAGTGTATTTTAATTCTGATAATAATGTGTACAGCACGGTCCCTGCCATCATCTTTAGTGGAAACTCAGCCAGGGTGGTACGAGCTTCCCAAGAATGGGGCAGAGATACTGGTGTTGATGCAGTCATTGCTTCACAACCATTACTACTCTTCAATGGCGAAGTCACCTTTGGGGGGAGTAGTGATCCTAAGCAAGGTAGTCGTGGTTCCCGAAGTTTCATTGGGGTTAAAGACAATAATGTGTACATTGGGGTGGTGCGTTCTGCCACGGTCGCTGAAGTTGCTCGAGTATTACGAGTCCTCGGATTGCAGCATGGATTAAATCTTGATAGCGGTGGTTCCACTGCTTTGATGTCTGGTGGTCGGTATATTGCAGGGCCAGGTCGCAATACGCCGTTTGGTATTGTGTTAGTACGCAAATAACTGCCAACTTGAGCTTTCTATTTTTCTTTTTTCTCGATATACTCATCAAATGTCTGTTATTTTATCTGTTCGTGATCTGAAAAAAGTCTATGCTCCTGAAAAAAAAGGAGGTACTCCGTTTACTGCAGTGAATGGAATTTCTTTTGATCTCCAAGAAGGAGAAATTTTGGGGTTGTTAGGGCCGAATGGAGCAGGAAAGTCTACGACAATCTCTATGTTACTCGGGACGTTATCACCCAGTTCTGGCACGATAGAGTACTTTGGTAAGAACTTTGAAACTGATCGGAGTGAGATTTTACAACACGTTACTTTTGCTAGTACGTATATCAAGATGCCTTGGCGTTTAAGTGTCATGGAAAATTTACGTGTATATGGCCATTTGTATGGAGTAACAGGAAAAACCTTTGACCAACGTGTGGAAAAGTTTCTGACTTTTTTTGAAGTTTGGAACCAGAGACACAAGACAATGAACCAATTATCTGCAGGCCAAGTAACTCGTGTCATGTTGGCCAAAGCATTCATTCCGCACCCCAGGGTAGTCTTGCTCGATGAGCCAACAGCATCTCTTGACCCAGATATAGCTCATCAAGTTCGCAATTTTGTGAAACAGCAACAACAAGAGTTTAATACTACTATTTTGTATACCTCTCACAATATGGATGAAGTTGCTGACGTTTGCGATCGCGTGATGTTTTTAAAACAAGGCAATATTATTGCTGTCGATAAGCCCTCTAACTTAGCACGGTCGGTTTCTGTGGCTAGAATGCGGTTGATGGTGGAAGATGGATTGAAGCGAACCGCACGTTTTGCTAATGAGCAAGGTTTAGAATCAAAAATTATTGATCGAGAAATTGAAATTGCTATCGACGAACAAGATGTAGCCAAGTTTTTAGTCAAGCTGGCCAAAGAAGATATTCACTATACCCAAATTAGTATTGCCAAACCTACTTTAGAAGATTACTTTTTATCGATGTCTACCAAATCATGATCAACTTTACTCGTGTCACTGGCGTTTTTTTAAGACATCTCTATCCCTTACGACGAGACTTTGATTTGTGGACTGATATGGCGTACTGGCCCATTATCGATACCATTTTGTGGGGAGTCACCACACAGTGGTTAGGAGAGGCGTCAGGATTTACACGAATTCTCGTCACAATTTTAACCAGTTTAGTCCTCTGGAATGTGATTTGGCGATCGCAGGCAGAAGTATCACGTAATTTAATTGAAGAAATCTGGAACAATAATTTATTCAACTTACTTGGAACACCG
>CAZULU010000071.1:3020-4201 GCA_964621585.1 uncultured Pseudomonadales bacterium | reverse complement strand
ACCTCAACAGGAAGCACAACAAAGAAGGCGAAAAGAAAAGCAAGTGAAATGAAGAACTTCTTCATGGCGTGATTTTACCACCCAATGCTCATCAAGGAAAGTTGTAGGTTTGGTAAATAATAGTACAGTAAAACTTCTTACAGTAAGTATGCGGTTAAAATGCAAAATTGTGGAGAGGAAGAAGTGGGTGACACTAATCTCTACGTCCAAAATATGCTAGGATGGAACAATGAATTTGAGTGCTCCCTCTGCTCTATTTCGAAAATATGCCAAACAAGTGAGTATTGTACTTCTCTTTGCTGTTTTTAGTGCGCTACAACTAACCACCAACCACCAACAACTCATAAATGCTCTCGATCCGGTGGCTGAACTGCAACAAGAGATTGACGCTTTGGAAAAATTGAAGAAAATGTCCGAAGACGCCACCAAACCACTGGAAAAAGAACTGTCGACACTCGAGCAACGCATGAAAAACGCCCAAAACGGCATTACTCAAGCAAAACGCGATGCCGAAGTTTTGGCGGAAAGTATTCAACAGCGCGAAAGTGAGCTGTCTGATCAATACAAAATCTTCTCGCATCGGGTTGCTACTCGCTACAAGCGTCTCCAAACTACCAATCCCTTGATGATGTTCTTTGCGACCGACGATGCGCTTCAACTGACTCGCGACATTATGTATAAGAGTTCTGCCGAAGACAAAGATAAAACAGTTATTCAATCGATCGCCCAAGACATCACTCAACTCAACTCAGACAAAAAAGCCTTGGAAGAACGTCAAGTAGTGCTCGCTTCCTTACAAAAACAACTCGATGCTCAAGCTGCTTTTTTCCGAAAAGAAATTGAAGGAGCCAAACAGTATCAACAAGAACTTGGTTCGAAAATTGCAGCCCTCTCGGCCCGCCAACAAGAAATCGTCAATGCTCGTTCTGGTGGCTTTACTGCTTCAATTGGAGATAGTGAACTGGCAGATGATATTAACGCATCTATCAAGGGATTTAGAGAAAACGCTCCATCTGGTAGTTTTGCAGTGTTTTCTTTCGGCGCACATACGCACCGCAAAGGGATGAGTCAGTATGGTGCTCGCGGACGCGCACAGTCTGGTCAAGATTTTAAACAAATTCTCAAAGCCTATTATGGCAAAGAACCGGTCAGTAAAGACACCGGTGGCAATATTCGCGTCG
>CAZULU010000071.1:0-2920 GCA_964621585.1 uncultured Pseudomonadales bacterium | reverse complement strand
GCCTATTATGGCAAAGAACCGGTCAGTAAAGACACCGGTGGCAATATTCGCGTCGCAGGTCATGGCGAGATGGATTTTGAAACCACCTATTTGTATGGAATTGCCGAAATGCCATCGAGTTGGAATATTGAGGCTCTTAAAGCCCAAGCCGTAGCCGCTCGTACGTACGCCTATCGCTACAAAGCCGATGGCAAAGAAATTTGTACGACGGAGGCATGTCAAGTCTTCCGCAAGTCCAAATCAGACTCGGTGCCTCAATCGTGGAAAGACGCAGTTGATCAGACTAAGGGACAAGTCTTAGAAGATGTGGTGACTTTTTATGCATCTACCCATGGTGGATATGCTTCCCCTATTGGTTGGGACACCACTGATGGCGGAGGTGGTGGCAACTTTGTCGACAAAGCCTATGACAAAATTGGTGGTTCTCCGTGGTTGTACAAAGCCTGGTACACCAAGGCTTATAGTCCTTCTTCTGATAAATGTGGACGCGCCAATCCTTGGCTCAACGGTGAAGAGTTAGCCGACATTATCAATGCGGCGCGTTATCGTGATGATCGTGTCACTCCTGTCACTACTTCCTGTTGGGGCGGTAATCCGTATTCCTATGCCGAACTCCGCGCCAAGTCCGATGGTCCGTCCAAAGTTACCAGCGTCAGAGTGGTACAGGGCAATGGCTCAACGAGTCAGGTGATTTTCCAAACCGATAAAGGTGAAATTACATTATCTGGATCAGAATTTAAGACCGCCTTTAATCTGAGGGCGCCAGGATACCTGTCGATTCCCCAAAGCAGCTTTGCATTCTTTAATATTGAACAGAAGTAACTAGTGTACAATGCTGTCATGTATCTTCAGGGTCTCTCGCTCCAGAATTTTCGGAATTACAGTAGTAAGACACTTCTTTTTTCTCAACCCATCACTATTGTGGTAGCTCCCAACGCATCTGGCAAAACAAATTTACTAGAAGCATTACATCTTCTAAGCACGGGGGAAAGCTTTCGCGCTGGGACGGTGGATGATTTTATTCAAGTTGATCAAGAGTACGGGCGCATTAAAGGAAAAATTTCCAAAGATAGTGAGGAGTCTGAAATAGAATTACTCTTAACTCGAGGGGTAGTCGCTGGTAAACGGAGTGCTAAAAAGATCTTTAGTGTCAACGGCGTGCGGCGAGTCAAGCAAAAGGTTGTTGGACATCTGAGTGTGGTGAGCTTTATTCCGGAAGACTTGCGATTGATTACGGGCTCTCCAGCTCGTCGTCGAAGCTTCTTAAATGACTTGCTTTCTCAACTTGATCCCGAATATACTCATGCTCTTACCACCTACGAACAAACCCTCAAGCGTCGCAATAAACTTTTACAACTCATCAGAGATAACAAAATCCCTCCCACTACACTCAGTTACTGGAATACTTCACTACTTAAACATGGCATGTATCTACAAGAACAACGCCGTCAGTTGTTTGACAGATTTACAGCCATTCCGTTTCCAATGGAGTTGTCAATTCAGTATGATCCGTCGGTTATTTCTGAGGCCAGAATGGCGCAGTACGCAGAAGCTGAACTCGCCGTTGGACACACCTTAGTTGGCCCACACAAAGACGACTACATGGTCCACTTTTCTGTTCAACGATCTCACAACAACTTACATCCTACATCTTACAACCTACATCCATTAAGCACCCACGGCTCTCGTGGCCAACAACGCATGGGAGTGCTCTGGCTCAAAATTGCCGCCTTTACTTTTTTAAAAGAAAAAAACGGCACTCCTCCACTCTTGTTACTGGATGATATTTTTTCGGAACTCGATATCAAAAACAGACAATTAGTGTTAGATTTGATTGCCCAAACTCAAACAATCCTCTCCAGCGCTGAGGAAGAGGTGTTAGAATTAGAAGAACTAAAACATGCAGATGTAGTGCGGTTATAAAATGAGCTCAAAATGACAATTTGCTTTTAAAAAAACCTATGACTCCTAATCAACTATCTTCTTATCTTAATCAAATACACCTACCGCTTCCCAATTCTCACAAAGGACAAAATGGCAAAGTGATGATCATTGGCGGTAGTCAGCTGTTTCATGCAGCTAGTCAGTGGGCGTTATTAGTAACTTCTCGGCTCGTAGACATGGTGTTCTACGCCTCGATTCCCTCAAATAATGATCTGATCCAAGAAGCCAAAGCTCATTTTTCGAATGGGATAGTGATCCCTCGTACTGAAATTGAAAACTATATTGAAGAAGCCGATGTGGTGTTAATCGGCCCCGGCATGGAGAGAAATAATAGTTCGAATAATTACTCACAACTTACAACTCACAACTTACAACTGAGTGTCGAAGACTGGAATAATAACACTGAAAAAATTGTAAATTATCTGCTTTCAAAGTATCCCCACAAAAAATGGGTCATCGACGCCGGCGCCTTACAAATGGTGGATCCTCAACTGCTTAGTGAACACTGCATCACTACTCCCCATCAAAAAGAATTTGAATGGTTAATGAAAAAAGTTGATCCGCAATTTACAACGGATAACCTAGAAAACTTCACCGTCAAACAACTCAACAACTGCACCATATTATTGAAAGGGGTTGTCGATACAGTGTATGCACCAACCACTAACCACCAACCACCAGCCACTATTCCCGGAGGAAATCAAGGCATGACCAAGGGGGGCACTGGTGATGTGCTCGCAGGATTAGTCGCTGGTTTGTATTGTTTTACGGATAATCCTGTTGCGGCCGCTGTCGTCGCAAGTTCCATTAACAAACACGCTGGAGATGAACTGTACCAACAAGTTGGTCCTTTTTTTAACGCAACTGACCTCTCTCACCAGATTCCTAAAACCTTGGCAAAGGCATTTAAACTCGTCAAAGAGTAGATCTTTTTCTCTCAAAACAGAGACTCAGCAACGAACAACTTACCACCAAC
>CAZULU010000070.1:0-4234 GCA_964621585.1 uncultured Pseudomonadales bacterium | reverse complement strand
AATGCCGACTGTAACCAAGATCATATCTGTTATGAAACCGACAACAATACCAAAGTCTGTCGCTTAGCAACCAATCCTACCAACTCAAGTTGTGCACCTGCTACTGCAGCCACAAATACCCCAACTCCTAGCTTACCGCAAGCTGGTGGCACCAATACCACCGCAGTCGGGGTAGTCATTGTCGGAGTCCTGGTAGTAGTGATCGGCGCAATCGGCTTACTACTCTTGCTCTAGAAAATAATTAAAAATCTACAAAAGCCCCTCGACTCATTGAGGGGTTTTTTTGCAAAATACATGTATTTAAGTGATGATCATGATTGAAAAAGAAGACCTACCATCCTCGAGGCTGCAAAAACTTCAACAACGGTTGGCGCAGGAATATCCTACTTATGATCAGCTTCACATCCGAGAAATTAATACTGTCAGAATTGCCACAACAACTCAAAGTGACTCCACACTGCTAGAGCAACTTGTCAATTTGTATCCTTCCCGTCCATCACAAAGTAATGCTTGTTACCAGATAGCGGAATTTGTCATGGATCACACCCCTGCACTTGATTCTATTCATTCTCGAGAACCTGGAGCAATTGTCCAAGGTCCACACTGTATTAACTTCGGAAGGAACTACCTGATTGATGTTGCTGCAAGACCCTATTTTGGTAGCCACCAGTTTGATATCTTAGTACTTCCCTTACCATACTCTTCTACAAACCTTCAAGACTACACAAATTTTGCAAGATTTATTTATGGCGGGAGTTGGCAGTATTTAGGGAAAAAAGGGCATCTAGAAATGGAAGAAAGACAGGCAGCAGCCTGGGAAAAACACCGTCAGCAATACGGCACCAAAGAACCTGCATCTTCACTTCCTCATTGGATGAGGAAATTTTTTTCGTTTAATCGGAAATCTGGTAAAAAGCAGTGAAGTACAGCCTTAGATACACTCAGGAAAAGCATAAGAATGTTTGCATGTGAGCCGAGAGGGACTCGAACCCCCGACCAGTGAGGTATAAGCTCACCGCTCTACCAACTGAGCTATCGGCTCCTAAGAATAGGGAGATTATACTCAAGAACAATCACAATTACGAGGAGAAAAATCAGAGTTTTGCACGTTTATTCATGTCCTCTTCGATCATCTCTCGTGGTTTACCATATTTGAGTCGAGAGAGTTCTTTGATCATCTCTGCCAGCTTTGGATTCATCTGCGCTTTTTGAGCATCCATATCTTTGAGCAATGACATACTAAAGGGCGGAATAGGCTCATTTTTAACAATGGTTTTAATATAAACGTGATATTTTTCAATGTTGGTTAAGTCGTTTTCATTGAACGTCGGCGCAAATTCGTGCTGCAAAAAATTGGCGTCTGGGACACCCACACGGAAGGACACCATACTTCCAACATTACCAAATACCGCATTCTTCACATCCTCATCAATCTGACTTACAAACTGATTGGCCACAATTAAATTCAAACGGTATTTTCGAGCTTCAGATAAAATCACTGCAAAATCTTCAGTAGCATAGTTCTGGAACTCGTCGACATACAGATAGAAATCTTTGCGTTGTTCCATTGGAATATCTTGTCGGCTCATCGCTGCCGTCAAAATCTTGGGGACTAAAATCAATCCTAAAAATTTAGCATCTTGCTCTCCCAGTTTTCCTTTCGACAGGTTAACCAGTAATACCTTTTGCTCGTCCATGATTTTTCGAACATTGAAGGCACTTTCTGATTGGCCAATAATATTCCGCATGGTTTTATTGGTAATAAATTGACCAAACTTTGACACAATATAATCCAAAACTTCTGATTTATGGAAATCTGAAGTCTGAGCAATCTGATCAGTCCAATAGCGCCGAACAATTGGATCTTTAACATGAGGGAGCAATTCTTCAACAAACTTCTGGTCAGTCAGTACCCGTACCAGCTCGATAAACGTGCCACCTGGTCGAGACATGACTGTTAACATAGCATTCCGAATCGCGTGTTCAAAACGTGGACCAATAATACCAGTTTTGTGAGGATCGTAGAGTTTGTACATCAGGGCAATAATCGAAGACGCCACAAAGTACTTTTGCTCTTCCGTTTCGGCTTCCATCATATTCATACCCATTGGACGCTCTGTGTCGGATGGATTGAAGTAAATAACGTCTTCTGCTCGTTCTGGAGGCATTAACTGCATCACATCTTCCACAAACTCTCCGTGCGGATCAATCGCACACACCCCGCGGCCTGCTTGAATATCTTGGAGGATCATTTCTTTCAAGAACTCTGATTTACCAGTACCAGTTTTACCGATGATATACATGTGCCGCCGTCGGTCATCATCAGAGATGAAGATTTTCTTTTCCACGCCGCGATACACACTTTTTCCAAGATACAAACCAGAGCTCGGAATGTTTTCAGGAGCTGGCGCATTTTTTGCGTTGAGCCAATGGATATGATGTGTTTCAACGGTTTTGTTGGGAAAGTGAAAAATAGTCGCTAACTCTTCAGCATTTAAAATAAACGCACCTCGATTAAACATTGGCATGTACCGATAGATAAAATCAATCATGAAGAGTTGCTTCACCCAGATCGTACTCCGCTGAAAGCCGTTGTATGGAGAAGTAAACTGGGCAAACGCACTCACAATATTACTGAGGTGAGATTCTGCTGAGCGCTGATTGGGAGATGACACGACGACACGGACACTCACTACAAAGCCAGGTTTACTGATTTTTGAGTCAACACTATCTAATCGTTTTGGATCATTGGAATACGATGCTTTTTCCGGGTCAGATTCTTTTTTCTTGGTGCTACTGACATAACTACTGCCTTTATCTTTCCAGCGATCGCCGGTAGGTTGAATCAGAATTTGCAAGACAGCACCTTCTCCCTCACTCATTTTCGACATGGCTGACGTGATCAATGATAATCCATCGGTAGGTAAATCTTTAAAAGTTTTAATTGGAAAATAATCGCCATCTTTCAGACTAATAGCTGAAAAAGCTACACGACCCTTCTCCGTAAAGATATTCACTTCATCTTTTTCTTGGATCCGAGCATCAGGATATGCTCCATTAATTTGCTTCTCTACCAGGTCCCGCAATTTGCGCGGCACACAAACATAAAACTTAATTTCTTCTTTAAGAGCAATAATTTCAAAACTAATATAATCTTGCGGCTTCAACCAAGAAAACCATCCATCATCATGCAATGAGTGCAACGACGCAAACATTTGCTCAGCTGCATCAATCTTTATTTCATTGTCCTTCGGAAGACTGACTAACAACGTTACAAAGTCTAGTGCATACTTCTCTTTATCACGATGCTTGAACCACTGAAAAATCATGTAGGTAAGTACCAATATAACAAACAGACATACTACAAACACACCGAGCACTGATAGCGCTTGAAAAACTTGGCTGATAATTTGATCAAATGGTTCCATAAAAACTATAACTCAAACCTTATGGTTGTTGTTTATCTCTGAATACTACTTCTCCCGCAAAAACTTTCATGATTTTTTCTACCCATTCTCCCAACCAGCGCTTACTCATTTGAGGGGAGGATTTTTTGGCATTGTGCAACTCTTCTTTCGTCATCGGCAAAATAATCACTGGTTTTGCTAATGCATGTTGAGCATTATTCATGACTTGTTGTTGATCTGTCATCACCACTTCTGCCGGGATCTGGTCAGGATGATCTTTCACTTCTTCAATAAATTTTTCTACCTCAACAGGAATTTCGGGTGTCCGCAAAGTTTCAACACTCTGTACTCCCCCTGGCAACTCTACAGCCTGATCAACCATCATGACTGGACTCGTCTCTTTTGCAGATGGTTTCGGATTAACAGGATTTAACGGATCTTGAGTTTGAATGACTGCAGTTGGTAAAGCCTGAGAGATCACACCTGGATTAGGCCGACCTTCGTCAACAAGTGTGGGCACGGTTGGCATAGCTACCTGAGTAGACGGAGGGGTCGTCACCTGTGGTTGGGCTGGTACTTGAGAGGACTGATCACTCATGATATGTCACTTATCATAGCAAAGTTTCGAGGAAGAAAGAAGGGAAAGGTACTCTAGAAATCAAGACCCCGGACTGCATTTTGTCCTTTATCAAAAGGGTGCTTAATTTTGTTGATTTGGCTAGCTAAGTCCACAGCTTGAATGAGAGAGTCACTCGCATTACGACCAGTTAGGACTAGGTGCGTTTTCCCTCGTAGTTGTAAGATCTGGATAAGTGCTTGCTCCTCAA
>CAZULU010000069.1:0-4384 GCA_964621585.1 uncultured Pseudomonadales bacterium | reverse complement strand
TCTCTCTCCTGCCGAGATTTTTCTCAATTGTATATTCTCACAATGTTGACACTATTATGAACTTTTCGCCCGAAGAGCTTTGGAAACTAGCTTGCGATCAACTCGCTGGAACAGTCTCGCCCGGCGTCTTCAAAACCTGGATTGCCCCCAATAGACTTGTGGAGCTGAAAGAAGTGGATGAAGAGTTGCTTTGTACGTTAGAAGTTCCTTCGACTTTCCATATCTCTATTATCGAAAAAAGCTTCAAGCGCACACTAGAAGAGACCCTGACACAGATTACGCAGCAACCGGCTCAAATTCGCTTGAGAGTGGGTAACTTGGCAGTAACAGCTGACAAAAAAACAAAACGTAAAAAAACTGGCGATCAGCAATCACAAACCCTAGACTTAGGCGATAACCTACAGACCTCCACTCCAGTTTCCCCTACCGTCCAATCCCTTTTTTCACAAACTGCCCCCAAACAAGCCGAAGAAGACTTGATTGAATACAAAATTCGGCAGGCTGGCTTAAATCCCAACTATACATTTGACACTTTTGCTGTCTCGTCCACCAATGAAATGGCTCATGCAGCAGCGGTCGCAGTTTCTCAAAACCCAGGGAAGGCGTACAACGTGCTGTTTCTCTACGGTGGAGTGGGCGTGGGAAAAACCCACTTAATGCAAGCGGTAGGACAAAACATTCTCAAAAACAATCCGGGTTTCACGTTGCTGTATCGGACTGGAGAAGAGTTTATGAATGAAATAGTTGAAGCGATCCAACTAAAAAAAACTATACAGCTAAAACAGCGCTATAGATCAGTTCAAATACTGCTCATTGATGACATCCAGTTCATGGCTGGTAAGCGCAGTATGCAGGAAGAGTTCTTTCACACTTTTAACTCAGTGCTCAAGGCTGGTGGACAAGTACTGTTGACATCAGACAGAGCCCCACATGAGATACATCCACTCGATGACCGCATTCAATCTCGTTTGGAGGGTGGATTAACGATAGATATTCAACAACCTTCGTTCGAATTACGAACAGCGATCGTGCTCATCAAAGCTAAACAAATTGCATTTTCTATTCCGATGGATATCGCCCAACGCGTTGCATCAGCCATTACCAGTACGCGCAAACTAGAAGGAATCGTCAAGGTTCTCCACTCAGAGCACATGCTGCGCCATCAACCGATTACACATGAACTCGTGGATCGTATTTTAAAGAATCAGCGCGGGGATGAACGGATTGATCAAAAAATCCAAGCGAAACCTCTCGATATTATTAAAACCATTGCCAACCAGTATCACATCAAACTCATCGACATTCGAGGTCCGAAGCGGTCAAAAAATATTGCCACCGCTAGACATATCGCTATGTTTTTACTCAAAGAAGAACTCGATCTTCCATACACAGAAATCGGTCGGTACTTTAGTGGACGGGACCACACTAGTATTATGCATGCCGTTCGAAAAATTGAGGGATTGCTTCAAAATGACGAAGAGTTGCGAACACAAATTCAGGCGATTAAAACGTCTTTGTCGGGCGTTCATCTTTCATGAAAATGCGTTTTTTCCACAATTGTGGAAAACTTTGTGTATAAGTGTGGGAAAACGGTGTGGATAATCCGCATAGCTTGTGGATAGTTGTGGAAAAGCGTTGAACAGTTTTACACTTATCAACGAACGAGCGTGTTGTTTTCAACATGATTGTCCACGTTTGTTCACCGCTTACACACAACAATAAAAACCGAATTAGTTGAGGCGTTCTGTTGCATTGTTCACTTTTTCCCCGCTTCTACTATTTACTGCTACTATTCTTTAATATATAAGAGATCAATCATTCAATTATGCATATCGTAGTTAAAACTCAACAGCTATTAGCAGTTCTCCAACATGTCGGGCGTTTTGTTTCCAGTAAGCCTCAGTTACCGATTTTATCTTCGCTTGCAATGGAAGCTCATACTGACCGAATTGTTTTTTTTGCAACAGACTTGCAAGTAGGTATTCGAGAACAACTCACAGCATCAATCAAAGAACCTGGTAGCTGTGTTATTCCTGCAAAATTATTTGGAGAAGTAATTTCGTCACTTGAAGACGCAGAAGTAGAACTCATTCTTGATCAATTAACCTTAACAGTTAAAACAACCACTTTAAAAGCTTCGATTAGTTGTTTTCCAATCGAAGATTTCCCACCCTTTCCCACCAAAGAAGGCACTCTTTTTCAGCTGCCTTTACAATTTTTAATTGAAGGCGCACAGTCGATTCTTTTTGCAGCTAGTAACGACGAAACTAGACCGATCTTAACGAGTACTCTCCTCCACTTTGGGAATGTTTCTAAAATGGTGGCGACAGACGGTTTTCGTTTAGCAACTTATGAAACGGCGACTCCAGGGACAGAAGACATGAGTTTATTGCTACCTGCAAAATCTGTTACTGAAGTAGTACGGATACTGAGTTCCTCATCAGCTACAACCACTGAAATTCAACTCTCAGAAGGGCTGAAACAGGTCTTTTTTACCATAGATGACGTAGAGATTGTTGTGCGAATGTTGGATGGAGAGTTCCCCCCTTATCAAAAAATTATTCCCACTTCTTTTGATATCGATATCGTGTGTGTTCGAACTAAACTGGAAAAAATGATTAAGACTGCCATGATTTTCACCAAAGATTCTTCGGGAATCGTGAAGCTTGCAGTTGAAGGGGGCGTGCTCAATATCAGTGCACGCTCATCCACTCTGGGGGAATACTCTGCTGAGCTTGAGGTAGAAAATCAAACTGGAAAAAGTAATTACATTGCCTTTAATGGCCGATATATTCTCGACTTTTTGCAACGAGTGAAAGATGACAAGGTTCGTTTTCAATTCAATGAACCGCTCAAACCAGGTATGTTTAGTTCTGCCGTTTCCCAAGATGTTCGATATATTGTGATGCCATTTCGCTTAACAGAATAAATGCTACGAATGCAAATTGCTTTTTGGAAGGTTATCGAGTAAAATTCAACTCTTAAACTTTCAACATAGTTCACCCATAGGAGTTTTTATGCCTAAAACCAAACGAACTTGGCAACCAAAAAAGAAAAAACGCGTCCGCGTTCACGGATTTTTAAAACGAATGATGACTCGCACAGGTCGTCAAGTCTTAAAGCGTCGTCGCACCAAAGGTCGAGCTCGTTTAACAGTGTAATACCAAGTTGTTGTCCTATCATTTGGTAGAGAGAGGTTTATGTTGTCAAAGCAACAGCGTCTACCACTGCGTCAACACCCCGAATTTTTTCGTCATAGTCAACGGTGGTTTAGTCCGCTGTTTACGGTTTTCTGGCAATCTCATCAAGAGCTCTCTGTTCAAGGAGTCGTGATTGTGTCTAAAAAGACAGCTGCCAAAGCTGTCCAGCGCAATCGTTTAAAACGAATTTTCCGACATGCGATTGCTCAACATGTCAAGGAGCTTGCCGCGGTTTCCCTTGTGATTTCTCCCAAGCGAAATGCTCTATCTGCTTCCTCTCAAAAAATATCGGCTGAATTTCAGCGATTTATACACCATGTTAAACATACTCAAGTCCGCTAGTTCAACAATCATAATATTTCTCATTAGAATCTATCAGCGTATCAAACCATTTTTCGACCAGGTCATATTAAGTGTGTTTGGATATGCTTCGGGATGTAAACACTCCCCCTCCTGCAGCGAATATACCGTCATCCAAATTCGAAAGCATGGTACAATCACTGGGTTAAAAAAAGGCTTGCAACAACTTGCACGCTGTCATTAAGTAAAGAGCTCTATGCCAATTGGACAACTTATTCAAGATGGAACAATGTCTGTCTTGTTCGAACTGTATAAAATTACCGGTAATCTTGGTATTGCGGTGATAGTGTTAACGCTGGTGATGCGATTAGTTCTCGTTCCGCTTTCTATTAACGCGCTGCGTTCTCAGAAAAAAATGCAAGAACTAAAGCCTGAACTCGATAAATTGAAAAAACAACACGGGAACGACAAGGCAAAGCTTCAGCAAGCTCAAGTTGACTTGTACAAAAAATACAATATTAATCCGCTCACTGGTTGTTTACCTTATCTTGTCCAAATTGTTTTGTTAATTATTTTATATCAAGTATTACTAAAGTTTTTAGGGCAAACTGAAATCAATGGGGTTGCTATTAACCCAACCTTTTTATGGTTGGATCTTCGTCAACCAGATCCGTATCACATTTTACCCATTTTAGCTGGTGCTACGCAGTTTATCTTATCACTGATGATTGCTCCCGGAGCTGAGCATCGTGATTTGGTGCCAAATCAAAGCAAGAAAAAAAACGTGCAGGAAGCTAATAAAAAAGAAGAAGATGTTGCCGAGATGGCGATGACCATGCAGAAACAAATGATCTTTTTCATGCCTATTATGACTGCGTTTATTG